>NZ_MIIV01000028.1:0-13061 GCF_001743015.1 Shigella sp. FC1567 | reverse complement strand
CGAACTCCGCCTTCGCAAAATAAGCGGAAGCCTGGCGAAGGATATCGTTACTGCGGCGCAGTTCACGATTTTCACGTTCCAGCTCTTTCAGACGCTGACGTTCAGCGGTGGTGAGCCCGCCATCACCGCCTCCGGTATCCCGCTCATGCTGGCGTACCCAGACACGCAGAGTCTCCGGTGTACAGCCAATCTTTGGGGCAATGGAACAAATTGCCGCCCACTGTGAGTCATATTCGCCCTGACTTTCCAGAACCATACGAATCGCCCTCTGACGGACTTCGGGGGAAAAACGAGTATTTTTAGTCATCCTGTTTACCTCTTTCTCAGGGAGTTTAGTCTCCAGGATTCCCGGGGCGGTTCACAACAGCCTTCTTTTTCAGCCCACGGACTCAGCTGCTGAAGATTTTATGAAATCTCATGTTGAGCCAACGATAAGGGATGTTCCTGCATTGCTGGAGCTGGCTCCATGGTTCGGAAGAAAACACCGCGATAATACGCTCACCCTGAAGCGTTTTTCCTCCGGTGTGGGTTTCTGGTGTCTGGGGGGAGCGGCAGCAAAAAACTACCGTGAAAAATCCGTGGATGTGGTTTGTTATGACGAGCTTTCCTCGTTCGAACCGGATGTTGAAAAAGAGGGTTCGCCAACCCTGCTGGGGGATAAACGTATTGAGGGCTCTGTATGGCCAAAATCCATTCGCGGCTCGACGCCTAAAATCAAAGGCTCCTGCCAGATCGAAAAAGCCGCTAACGAGTCGGCACATTTCATGCGTTTTTATGTGCCCTGTCCGCACTGTGGGGAGGAGCAGTATCTGAAATTTGGCGATGATGCCTCGCCTTTCGGTCTTAAGTGGGAGAAGAATAAGCCAGAAAGTGTTTTCTACCTTTGTGAGCATCATGGCTGTGTGATCCATCAGTCTGAGCTTGACCAGAGTAACGGGCGGTGGATCTGTGAAAACACGGGCATGTGGACTCGTGACGGTCTGACATTTTTCAGCGCCGCGGATAATGAAATTCCGCCGCCGCGCTCCATCACATTCCATATCTGGACGGCGTACAGTCCGTTCACCACCTGGGTACAGATTGTCTATGACTGGCTGGATGCACTGAAAGATCCCAACGGCCTGAAAACCTTTGTGAACACCACGCTGGGCGAGACCTGGGAAGAGGCCGTGGGCGAAAAACTCGATCACCAGGTGCTGATGGATAAGGTTGTGCGTTACACGGCTGCGGTGCCTTCCCGGGTGGTTTATCTGACGGCGGGCATTGACTCGCAGCGAAACCGTTTTGAGATGTATGTCTGGGGATGGGCTCCGGGAGAGGAAGCCTTTCTGGTGGATAAAATCATCATTATGGGGCGTCCCGATGAGGAAGAGACGCTGTTACGTGTGGATGTGGCGATCAACAAAAAATACCGCCATGCAGACGGAACCGAAATGACCATTTCCCGTGTCTGCTGGGACACCGGGGGGATCGATGGCGAAATTGTCTATCAGAGGTCAAAAAAACACGGTGTTTTCCGGGTGCTGCCGGTAAAAGGTGCATCTGTTTATGGCAAGCCGGTGATCACCATGCCAAAAACCCGCAATCAGCGGGGCGTGTATCTGTGCGAAGTGGGGACGGACACCGCAAAAGAAATTCTCTATGCCCGTATGAAAGCCGATCCCACGCCTGCGGATGAAGCCACGTCGTATGCCATCCGTTTTCCTGATGATCCGGAGATTTTTTCGCAGACAGAGGCGCAGCAACTGGTGGCGGAAGAGCTTGTGGAGAAGTGGGAAAAAGGAAAGATGCGTCTGCTGTGGGATAACAAAAAGCGGCGTAACGAAGCGCTGGACTGCCTGGTGTATGCCTACGCGGCATTACGTGTGTCCGTGCAACGCTGGCAGCTTGATCTGGCTGTACTGGCAAAATCCCGGGAAGAAGAGACGACCCGGCCAACCCTTAAAGAACTGGCAGCGAAGCTGTCCGGAGGAGTGAATGGTTACAGTCGCTGAACTGCAGGCGCTGCGTCAGGCGCGCCTTGATTTATTAACCGGTAAACGGGTGGTGTCTGTCCAGAAAGATGGTCGCAGAATTGAATATACGGCAGCTTCTCTGGATGAGCTTAACCGGGCGATCAATGATGCGGAGTCGGTACTGGGGACAACCCGCCGTCGCCGTCGTCCGCTGGGAGTGAGGTTATGAAACGAACGCCTGTCCTGATTGATGTGAACGGCGTTCCGCTTCGGGAGAGCCTCAGCTACACCGGTGGCGGTGCAGGATTTGGCGGGCAAATGGCAGAGTGGTTGCCACCCTCGCAGAGTGCCGATGCGGCCCTGCTGCCCGCGTTGCGTCTGGGGAATGCCCGTGCAGATGATCTGGTGCGCAATAACGGAATAGCGGCCAATGCGGTGGCCCTGCATAAGGATCACATTGTCGGGCATATGTTTCTGATTAGCTACCGTCCGAACTGGCGCTGGCTGGGGATGCGGGAGACCGCGGCAAAAAGTTTTGTCGATGAGGTGGAGGCGGCCTGGTCAGAATACGCAGAAGGGATGTTTGGTGAGATCGACGTGGAAGGGAAACGCACGTTTACGGAATTTATCCGTGAAGGTGTGGGCGTTCATGCGTTTAACGGCGAAATCTTTGTGCAGCCGGTCTGGGATACGGAGAGTACGCAACTGTTTCGTACGCGTTTTAAAGCCGTGAGTCCGAAACGGGTGGACACGCCAGGACACGGTATCGGGAACCGTTTTCTGCGGGCCGGTGTGGAGGTTGATCGATATGGCCGTGCCGTTGCGTACCATATCTGTGAGGATGATTTTCCTCGCTCCGGGAGTGGACGATGGGAACGGATCCCGCGTGAACTACCCACCGGGCGTCCGGCCATGCTGCATATTTTCGAGCCGGTGGAGGACGGGCAGACCCGTGGAGCCAATCAGTTTTACAGCGTTATGGAACGGCTGAAGATGCTGGATTCCCTGCAGGCAACACAGCTTCAGTCGGCCATAGTGAAGGCGATGTATGCAGCGACGATTGAAAGTGACCTTGATACCGAAAAGGCCTTTGAATATATCGCCGGTGCGCCGCAGGGGCAGAAGGATAATCCGCTTATTAATATTCTGGATAAGTTCTCCACCTGGTATGACACGAATAGCGTGACGCTGGGCGGTGTCAAAATTCCGCACCTTTTCCCCGGTGATGATCTGAAACTTCAGACCGCGCAGGATTCAGACAATGGATTTTCGGCGCTTGAACAGGCGCTGCTGCGGTATATCGCCGCCGGTCTTGGCGTTTCCTACGAACAGTTGTCCCGTGATTACTCGAAGGTCAGTTACTCAAGTGCCCGCGCATCCGCCAATGAGTCGTGGCGCTATTTTATGGGGCGGCGAAAATTTATTGCGTCCCGGCTGGCCACGCAGATGTTTTCCTGCTGGCTGGAAGAGGCACTTCTTCGGGGGATTATTCGTCCGCCACGGGCACGGTTTGATTTTTATCAGGCGCGATCAGCCTGGTCACGGGCTGAGTGGATTGGAGCCGGAAGAATGGCCATTGACGGGCTCAAGGAGGTTCAGGAATCAGTGATGCGCATTGAGGCCGGACTGAGCACGTATGAGAAAGAGCTGGCGCTGATGGGCGAGGATTATCAGGACATTTTCCGCCAGCAGGTCAGGGAATCTGCAGAGCGGGAAAAAGCCGGACTCTCACGTCCGGTGTGGATAGCGCAGGCGTATCAGCAGCAGATAGCGGAGAGTCGCAGGCCGGAAGAGGAGACAACACCACGTGAGACGTAATCTTTCACACATTATTGCAGCAGCATTCAATGAACCGCTGCTTCTGGAGCCCGCCTATGCGCGGGTTTTCTTTTGCGCGCTGGGGCGCGAGATGGGGGCAGCAAGTCTTTCGGTACCGCAACAGCAGGTACAGCTTGATGCTCCCGGGATGCTGGCTGAAACGGACGAGTACATGGCCGGAGGTAAACGACCGGCCCGTGTTTACCGGGTGGTGAACGGTATTGCGGTACTGCCGGTGACCGGCACGCTGGTGCACCGGCTGGGGGGGATGCGGCCATTTTCCGGAATGACTGGCTATGACGGCATTGTCGCCTGTCTTCAGCAGGCAATGGCAGATAGCCAGGTGCGGGGCATACTGCTGGACATTGACAGTCCGGGCGGGCAGGCCGCCGGCGCGTTTGACTGCGCTGACATGATTTACCGCCTCCGGCAGCAGAAGCCGGTTTGGGCACTGTGTAATGACACGGCCTGTTCTGCGGCCATGCTGCTGGCGTCGGCCTGCTCCCGACGGCTGGTTACCCAGACATCCCGTATCGGTTCCATTGGCGTGATGATGAGCCATGTCAGCTATGCCGGTCATCTGGCGCAGGCCGGTGTGGATATCACGCTGATTTACTCAGGGGCGCACAAGGTGGATGGCAATCAGTTTGAAGCGTTGCCGGCAGAGGTTCGCCAGGACATGCAGCAGCGGATTGATGCGGCGCGCCGGATGTTTGCCGAAAAAGTGGCGATGTTTACCGGTCTGTCTGTTGATGCAGTCACGGGAACAGAGGCCGCTGTTTTTGAAGGTCAGTCCGGCATTGAGGCCGGGCTGGCGGATGAATTAATCAATGCGTCGGATGCCATCAGTGTGATGGCCACGGCGCTGAACAGTAATGTCAGAGGAGGCACTATGCCGCAATTAACTGCAACGGAAGCCGCCGTGCAGGAGAACCAGCGAGTGATGGGGATCCTGACATGCCAGGAAGCGAAAGGACGTGAACAGCTTGCCACGATGCTGGCAGGGCAACAGGGCATGAGCGTTGAACAGGCCCGGGCGATTCTGGCCGCGGCGGCACCGCAGCAGCCGGTGGCATCCGCGCAGAGTGAAGCCGATCGCATTATGGCGTGTGAAGAAGCGAACGGTCGTGAACAACTGGCGGCAACGCTGGCGGCGATGCCGGAGATGACGGTGGAAAAAGCCCGCCCGATCCTGGCGGCTGCACCACTGGCGGATGCCGGGCCCTCACTTCGTGATCAGATCATGGCCCTGGATGAGGCAAAAGGGGCAGAAGCGCAGGCTGAAAAACTGGCGGCCTGCCCGGGAATGACCGTGGAGAACGCCCGGGCTGTGCTGGCTGCGGGATCAGGTAAGGCCGAACCGGTCTCTGCATCCACAACCGCCCTGTTTGAACATTTCATGGCGAATCATTCACCGGCAGCGGTGCGGGGTGGCGTGTCACAGACGTCAGCAGACGGTGATGCGGACGTGAAAATGCTCATGGCCATGCCATGAAGTCAGTGCTGACCATCAATATGAGGTTTTAACAAAATGGTGACGAAAACCATCACTGAACAGCGTGCGGAAGTACGTATTTTTGCCGGTAATGATCCGGCTCATACCGCCACAGGCAGCAGCGGGATTTCTTCTGCAACACCGGCTCTGACGCCCCTGATGCTGGATGAAGCCACCGGGAAACTGGTGGTCTGGGATGGACAGAAAGCCGGTAGTGCGGTTGGCATACTGGTACTGCCGCTTGAAGGCACAGAGACGGTGCTGACCTATTACAAGTCGGGGACCTTTGCGACGGAGGCAATCCGCTGGCCTGACAGTGTGGATGAACACAAAAAGGCAAATGCCTTTGCCGGCACAGCCCTGAGTCACACGGCTCTGCCGTAACACGTTATCAGGCCACCATGGCGGCCTGACTGATTTCTGAATGAAAGGAACTGATTTATGGGATTGTTTACGACCCGCCAGTTACTCGGTTATACCGAACAAAAAGTGAAATTTCGTGCGCTGTTTCTGGAGCTGTTTTTCCGCCGTACGGTGAATTTCCACACCGAAGAGGTGATGCTGGACAGAATTACCGGAAAAACGCCGGTGGCGGCCTATGTCTCCCCGATCGTTGAAGGAAAAGTGCTTCGCCATCGCGGTGGTGAAACCCGCGTGTTACGTCCGGGCTACGTCAAGCCCAAACACGAATTTAATTACCAGCAGGCGGTTGAGCGCCTTCCTGGTGAAGATCCGGCTCAGCTGAACGACCCGGCCTACCGTCGTCTGCGTATCATTACCGATAACCTCAAACAGGAAGAGCACGCCATTGTCCAGGTGGAAGAAATGCAGGCGGTGAATGCCGTGCTGTATGGCAAATACACCATGGAAGGGGATCAGTTTGATACTGTCGAGGTGGATTTCGGGCGCTCTGAAGGAAATAACATTGAGCAGGCTGACGGTAAAAAATGGTCTGAGCAGGACCGTGATACGTTTGATCCGACGCATGATATTGACCTCTACTGCGATCAGGCCAGCGGCCTTGTGAATATCGCCATTATGGACGGTACGGTCTGGCGTCTGCTGAATGGCTTTAAGCTGTTCCGCGAAAAACTGGATACCCGTCGCGGCTCAAATTCACAACTCGAAACGGCAGTGAAAGATCTGGGCGCAGTGGTGTCCTTCAAGGGGTATTACGGCGATCTGGCCATTGTGGTGGCGAAAACGTCTTATGTGGCAGAGGACGGTACCGAAAAACGTTATCTGCCGGAGGGCATGCTGGTGCTGGGGAATACGGCGGCAGAGGGGATTCGTTGCTATGGTGCCATTAAGGATGCACAGGCGTTGTCTGAAGGAGTGGTGGCTTCTTCCCGTTACCCGAAACACTGGCTGACCGTGGGCGATCCGTCCTGTGAATTCACCATGACGCAGTCCGCTCCGCTGATGGTGCTGCCGGATCCGGATGAGTTTGTGGTGGTACAGGTGAAATAATCCGTGAGCGGGGGCGAAATGCCCCCGTGTCTTTTTTCACAGGAGGCTGAGATGGCAACAAAAGAAGAAAATCTGAATCGTCTTCGTCAACTGGCTGGCCTGCTGGGGCGCGAGGCGGATATGTCGGGGAGTGCTGCGGATATTGCTCAACGTGTGTCTGAGTGGGAAGAGGAGCTTGCTGTTTCCCCGGAGGGCATTATGCACTCTGATGAGAGCGGGGCTGATCAAAATCACACAGACGATGGTGAGCAGTTGAACAACACGGATGCTCCGGATGATGTTAAAGCCGTCCGGGTACGGAAGTGCCTGCAAGTAATGGGGTATTGCCCGGAGACAGGTCGTCCCGTTGAGCTGGCGTTACGGGGTATGCGTGTTCTGGTGCCATCATCACTGGCAACGGCCATGATACAGCACGGAACGGCTGAATATGCGTGATTTTCAGAATGCCTTTGATGCTGCCCTCGCCGGGGTAGACAGTACGATCGTTGAAGTGATGGGGCTCTGTGCGCAGTTCACCTCGGGGGCACAGTGTGGCAGCGAAGTTCAGGGGGTTTTTGATGATCCGGAGTCGCTGGGGTTTGCCGGTGGCGGGGTCCGTATTGAAGGAAGCAGCCCGTCATTATTTGTGCGGACGGATACGGTTCGTGCCGTGCGGCGTGGTGACACGCTGACCATTAATGGTGAGATATTCTGGGTGGATCGTGTTTCTCCGGATGACGGGGGCAGCTGTTATCTCTGGCTCAACCGTGGTCAACCACCCGCAGTTAACCGGCGACGATAAACGCAGGGTGAAATTATGGCGATAAAAGGGCTTGATCAGGCGATTGACAATCTGAGCCGGGTTCGTAAAAACGCCATTCCGGCGGCTTCAGCAATGGCCATTAACCGCGTGGCCACAACGGCGATTAATCAGTCTTCATCACAGGTTGCCCGGGAGACAAAGGTTCGCCGGAAACTGGTTAAGGAACGGTCCAGACTGAAACGGGCGACGGTCAGAAATCCGAATGCCAGAATTATCGTTAACCGCGGTGATCTCCCTGTGATTAAGCTGGGGATCAGGATGCTGGGGCGTCGCCCGAACAGCATACTTAAAGCCGGTCAGCATCGGTATCAGCGGGCATTTATTCAGCGATTAAAAAATGGTCGCTGGCATGTCATGCAGCGTGTGGCCGGGAAAAACCGTTACCCCATTGATGTGGTGAAAATCCCGATGGCGGCCCCACTGAAACAGGCATTTGATGAGAATGTTGACCGTATCCGGCGTGAACGCCTGCCTAAAGAACTGGCATACGCGCTGAAACAACAACTGAGGATTGCAATAAAACGATGAAACACACTGACATTCGTGCCGCAGTGCTGGATGCACTCGAGCAGCATGAACACGGGGCGACGCTGTTTGATGGTCGCCCCGTTGTTTTTGACGAAGAGGATTTTCCTGCGATCGCGGTTTATCTGACGGATGCAGAGTATACCGGTGAAGAGCTGGATGCAGATACCTGGCGGGCCACGCTGCATATTGAGGTGTTTTTACCGGCACAGGTACCGGATTCAGAGCTTGATCAGTGGATGGAAAGCCGGATTTACCCGGCGATGACCGCGATCCCGGCACTGGCAGGACTGATTACCACGATGGTTACGCAGGGCTATGAGTATCGTCGTGATGACGATATGGCGTTATGGAGTTCTGCAGATCTGACTTATTCCATTACATACGAGATGTGAGGACGATATGGCAACACCAAATCCCCTTGAGCCGGTAAAAGGTGCCGGTACCACTCTGTGGGTTTACAACGGCAAGGGTGATGCTTATGCAAACCCGTTGTCAGACGATGACTGGCAGCGACTGGCTAAGGTGAAGGATCTGACGCCGGGCGAGATGACGGCAGAATCCTACGATGATAACTACCTGGATGATGAAGACGCGGACTGGACCGCGACCGGGCAGGGGCAGAAATCTGCAGGTGATACCAGTTTTACGCTGGCCTGGAAACCGGGAGAGGAAGGCCAGAAAGGGCTTATAGGCTGGTTTGAAAGCGGCGATGTCCGGGCCTATAAAATCCGTTTTCCGAATGGCACGGTGGATGTGTTTCGTGGCTGGGTCAGCAGTATCGGTAAGGCCGTGACGGCGAAAGAAGTGATCACCCGCACGGTGAAAGTCACTAACGTGGGTAAACCTTCTGTAGCGGAAGAACGCAGCAAAATTACGCCGGTCAGTGCGATTAAGGTGACGCCGACATCCGGTACGGTGGCAAAAGGGAAAACAACCACCCTGACGGTTTCTTTTGAGCCGGAAAGTGCAACCGACAAGACGTTCAGAGCGGTTTCCGCCGATCCGTCGAAAGCCACCATTAGTGTGAAAGATATGACAATTACGGTAAACGGCGTGGCGACAGGTAAGGTGCAGATCCCTGTGGTGAGCGGAAATGGTCAGTTCGCCGCAGTGGCTGAAGTCACCGTTACTGAAGCGGGCGCTGCAGGGTAAACGGAGGTAATACATGTTTCTGAAAACAGAACAATTTGAATATAACGGTGTGTCTGTCACGCTTTCCGAATTGTCTGCGCTGCAGCGTATCGAGCATCTTGCCCTCCTGAAACGGCGTGCAGAACAGGCAGAATCCTGCGGCAACCTGCAGGTAAGCGTGGAAGATCTCGTCAGAACCGGCGCGTTTCTGGTGGCGATGTCCCTGTGGCATAACCATCCACAGAAAACGCAGTCACCGTCAATGAATGAGGCCGTGATGAAGATAGAGCAGGAAGTGCTCACCACCTGGCCTGCCGATGCCATTGCCCGGGCGGAAGACGTGGTGTTGTGCCTGTCCGGGATGATCGAAGCTGTTCGTCCGGATACTGATATTACTGAAGTGGCGAAAAATAACACGCTGACTGATGATGATTTTTCTGCGGGAAAGTCTTCGACGGCGAGCTGAACTTTGCCCTCAGACTGGCGCGTGAGATGGGGAGACCCGACTGGCGCGCCATGCTTGCCGGGATGACATCCACCGAATATGCCGACTGGCACCGTTTTTACCGCACGCATTATTTTCAGGATACCCAGCTGGATATGCATTTTTCCGGGCTGACGTACGCTGTACTCAGCCTGTTTTTTTGCGATCCGGATATGCATCCCTCTGATTTCAGTCTGCTTGTCTCCCGGCATGAGGAAGAGCAGGTGGAGAGGCCGGATGAGGACAAAATGCTGATGCAGAAAGCGGCAGGACTTGCCGGAGGCGTCCGGTTCGGTGGGGACGGAGGGCGCGATATTTTATCGTCTGCGGATGTGGCGGATGTCATGGTGGATGATGCCGCATTAATGATGGCTTCAGCGGGGATTCCGGGAGGTGTGAGATATGTCCCAGCCGGTTGGTGATCTTGTTATTGACCTGAGTCTGGATGCTGTCCGTTTCGATGAGCAGATGAGCCGGGTAAGGCGTCATTTTTCAGGTCTGGATACCGACGCCAGAAAAACCGCCAGTGCTGTTGAACAGGGCCTGAGCCGCCAGGCGCTGGCTGCACAAAAAGCCGGGATTTCCGTCGGGCAGTATAAAGCGGCCATGCGAACCCTGCCCGCACAGTTTACGGATATCGCCACGCAGCTTGCAGGTGGTCAGAATCCCTGGCTGATCCTGCTGCAACAGGGCGGTCAGGTGAAGGACTCCTTCGGCGGGATGATCCCCATGTTCAGGGGGCTTGCCGGTGCGATCACCCTGCCGATGGTCGGGGTCACCTCGCTGGCGGTGGCGACAGGTGCGCTGGTGTACGCCTGGTACCAGGGAGATTCCACGCTTTCAGCGTTTAATAAAACCCTGGTTCTTTCCGGTAATCAGTCCGGACTGACTGCCGATCGTATGCTGACTCTCTCAAGAGCCGGGCAGGCAGCAGGGCTGACGTTTAACCAGGCGAGAGAGTCACTGGCAGCCCTGGTGAATGCCGGTGTGCGTGGTGGTGAACAGTTTGATGCCATCAACCAGAGTGTCGCGCGTTTTGCGTCTGCATCCGGTGTGGAGGTGGATAAAGTCGCTGAAGCCTTCGGGAAGCTGACCACTGACCCGACGTCGGGACTGATGGCGATGGCGCGCCAGTTCCGTAACGTGACGGCAGAGCAGATTGCGTATGTTGCACAGCTGCAGCGTTCCGGAGACGAGGCCGGGGCATTGCAGGCGGCGAACGATATCGCCACGAAAGGCTTTGATGAGCAGACCCGTCGCCTGAAAGAAAACATGGGAACACTGGAGACCTGGGCGGATAAAACAGGGAAGGCATTCAAATCGATGTGGGATGCCATTCTGGATATCGGTCGTCCTGAATCCTCAGCGGATATGCTCGCCAGTGCGCAGAAGGCATTTGATGAGGCGGATAAAAAATGGCAGTGGTACCAGAGTCGGAGCCAGCGCCGGGGAAAGACCTCCTCTTTTCGTGCGAACCTTCAGGGGGCATGGGATGACCGGGAAAATGCCCGTCTGGGTCTGGCAGCGGCCACGCTGCAGTCGGATATGGAAAAAGCCGGTGAACTGGCGGCAAGGGACCGGGCTGAGCGTGAGGCGTCACAGCTGAAGTATACCGGAGAGGCGCAGAAGGCGTATGAGCGCCTGCAGACGCCGCTGGATAAATATACCGCCCGTCAGAAAGAGCTGAATAAGGCCCTGAAAGACGGAAAAATCCTGCAGGCGGATTACAACACGCTGATGGCGTCGGCAAAAAAGGATTATGAATCGACGCTGAAAAAGCCGTCAGGTGTGAAGGTGTCTGCCGGTGAGCGCCAGGAAGACCGGGCGCATGCAGCCATGCTGGCGCTTGAAACCGAGCTCAGGACGCTGGAAAAACACAGCGGTGTGAATGAGAAAATCAGCCAGCAGCGCCGGGATTTATGGGAAGCGGAAAATCAGTATGTGGTCCTGAAAGAGGCCGCCACGAAACGGCAGTTATCTGAGCAGGAAAAATCCCTGCTGGCTCATGAGAAAGAGACGCTGGAGTACAAACGCAGCTGGCTGAGCTGGGAGACAAGATTGAACACCAGAAGCGGCTGAATGAGCTGGCACAGCAGGCGGCGCGGTTTGAACAGCAGCAGAGCGCGAAGCAGGCGGCAATCAGCGCAAAAGCCCGCGGCCTCACTGACCGTCAGGCGCAGCGGGAGTCGGAAGAGCAGCGCCTTCGTGAGGTGTACGGTGATAATCCGGCTGCGCTGGCGAAGGCCACATCTGCACTGAAGAACACCTGGTCTGCGGAGGAGCAGCTTCGTGGAAGCTGGATGGCCGGGATGAAGTCCGGCTGGGGCGAGTGGGCGGAAAGTGCGACGGACAGTTTTTCGCAGGTTAAAAACGCGGCCACGCAGACCTTTGACGGTATTGCACAGAATATGGCGGCGATGCTGACCGGCAGCGAACAGAACTGGCGTGGTTTCACCCGTTCTGTGCTGTCCATGCTGACAGAGATTTTTCTGAAGCAGGCGATGGTGGGGATAGTCGGGAGTATCGGCAGCGCCATTGGCGGTGCTTTCGGTGGTGGTGCGTCTGCCTCCACGGGGACGGCCATTCAGGCTGCGGCGCGAACTTCCATTTCGCGACCGGGGGATTTACGGGGACGGGGGGGAAATATGAACCTGCGGGGATTGTTCATCGCGGGGAGTTTGTCTTCACGAAGGAGGCGACCAGCCGGATTGGCGTGGGAAATCTTTACCGGCTGATGCGCGGCTATGCCACCGGCGGTTATGTCGGTGGCACCGGAAGTCCGGCGCAAATGCGGCGTTCAGAGGGTATCAGATTTGAGCAGAACAACAACGTGGTGATTCAGAACGACGGTACGAATGGTCTGCCAGGTCCACAGATGCTGAAGGCAGTGTATGACATGGCCCGCAAGGGTGCCCGTGATGAAATTCAGGCACAGATGCGCGATGGTGGTCTGTTCTCCGGAGGTGGACGATGAAGACCTTCCACTGGAAAGTGAAACCCGGTATGGATGTGGCTTCAGCCCCTTCCGTCAGGAAAGTGCGCTTTGGTGATGGCTATTCCCAGCGAGCGCCTGCCGGGCTGAATGCCGACCTGAAAACGTACAGCGTGACGCTTTCTGTTCCCCGTTGGGAGGCCACGGCGCTTGAGTCGTTTCTGGCTGAGCACGGGGGCTGGAAATCCTTTCTGTGGACGCCGCCTTATGAGTGGCGGCAGATAAAGGTGACCTGCGCAAAATGGTCGTCGCGGGTCAGTATGCTGCGTGTTGAGTTCAGCGCAGAGTTTGAACAGGTGGTGAACTGATGCAGGATATCCGGCAGGAAACACTGAATGAATGCACCCGTGCGGAGCAGTCGGCCAGCGTGGTGCTCTGGGAAATCG
>NZ_MIIV01000027.1:0-13104 GCF_001743015.1 Shigella sp. FC1567 | reverse complement strand
AGTGGAGTGGCTGACGGATAATGGTTCATGCTACCGGGCTAATGAAACACGCCAGTTCGCCCGGATGTTGGGACTTGAACCGAAGAACACGGCGGTGCGGAGTCCGGAGAGTAACGGAATAGCAGAGAGCTTCGTGAAAACGATAAAGCGTGACTACATCAGTATCATGCCCAAACCAGACGGGTTAACGGCAGCAAAGAACCTTGCAGAGGCGTTCGAGCATTATAACGAATGGCATCCGCATAGTGCGCTGGGTTATCGCTCGCCACGGGAATATCTGCGGCAGCGGGCTTGTAATGGGTTAAGTGATAACAGATGTCTGGAAATATAGGGGCAAATCCACCCGGTTCGCCCGGGCTCTGCACCGATAACACACTTAACTGTATGCATGCAGCGTACGTTGGCAAAGTGCCGAACGTACGCAATCCTCTTTTCCGAACCGGACGATCCCAACCATTTCATCTTCTTCGAAACGTTCCAGCGCGTCACTTAATCCGGAGCACACGCCGCGAGGCAAATCGCATTGCGTGATATCACCGTTGACGATAACCGTCACGTTCTCCCCGAGGCGGGTTAAAAACATTTTCATTTGCGCGGCAGTCACATTCTGCGCCTCGTCAAGAATGACGACTGCATTTTCAAAGGTACGTCCACGCATATAGGCGAACGGCGCGATTTCCACCTTCCCTATTTCCGGTCGCAGGCAGTACTGCATAAAGGAAGCCCCTAAGCGCCGGACCAGCACGTCGTAGACCGGGCGAAAATAGGGAGCAAACTTTTCTGCGATATCACCAGGTAAGAAGCCAAGATCTTCATCGGCTTGCAGAACTGGACGGGTGACGATAATCCTGTCGACATCCTTATGTATCAGGGCCTCTGCCGCTTTTGCTGCGCTGATCCAGGTTTTTCCGCACCCGGCTTCGCCCGTGGCGAATATCAGCTGCTTACTCTCAATAGCCTTCAGATAGTGCAATTGCGCTTCATTTCGCGCGAGGATGGGCGAGGTATCGCGACTGTCGCGGGCCATACCAATGGCTTCTACGCCGCTCATCTGCACAAGCGAGGTGACCGATTCTTCTTCACGCTGCTTATGGCTGCGCGAATCCCGTCTCAGCACACGTTTTGCCTCGCGACGAGCTTTGATCACTGCTTTTTGTCTTCCCATGGAGAGCACCTTGAGTTGTTTGTATTCATCACACGCGCCGTTGGCAGCGCGATTATGCGCACGAACATCAGAGGGTTGGCTTCCTTGTAAGCCATAGTTTGCTTTTGGATAAAATGCCGAAAAACGGCTACGCGCACCGTTTACGGCGTCGGTAACACATGAAAAGAAAGGATGAGGTTGAAAATGCAAAGTGACGAGATGACTACCGGAGGAGAAAACTCCGCGAGTGGTGGCGCGTTGATTATCTAAAACATGTCCAGTACAGGACGTTACCATCCGCGATCTCCATAGTGACTGACTATCACTGCCGGGAACTTCCGCTGCTACTTAATAAGTACAACAGATCTCGCATTTTATTGCAACAATATATTTACTTATATTTAACTATAAAACACTATTTCAGTGACATTAGTTTCTACTGGAAAGATGACAGAGTGATGACAGTGATGAAAAAAGCTGTGTGCTTTCAGCAGGATTTGCATCAGGCATCAGTGCACGATCGCCGGATGCGGCGTGAACGCCTTATCCAGCCTACCAAACCCGCACTGATTGTAGGCATGATAAGACGCGCAAGCGTCGCATCAGGCATCTGCGCACAAATGCCTTATCCGCCTAAAAACATTAAACCCGCAATAACGCGCTTCCGAGATAATCGTTCGCGTCCTTCACTCCCGGCAGCGAAAAAAAATAACCGCCGCCGATAGGTTTAACGTATTCCTCCAGCGCTTCGCCATTGAGCCTTTTTTGTACTGTCAGGAAGCCTTTTTCCAGATCGTGTTGGTAGCAGACAAACAGCAACCCCATATCCAGTTGTCCGGAGTTGGTGACCCCCAACGAATAACTGTAGCCGCGACGCAGCATCAGGCTGGACTCACTCTCCGCCGTGCGGGGATTCGCCAGCCGGATATGGCTGTCCAGCGCGATCACCTTCCCTTCCGGGTCGCTGGCGTAATCAGGCACATCATGCTCATGCTGCATTCCCAGCGGCGCACCGGTTTGCTTATCACGGCCAAAAATCGTCTGCTGTTCTTTCAGCGGCGTTCTGTCCCAAAATTCCACTCGAAACTGAATCAAGCGTACTGCCTGATAGCTGCCACCGATTGTCCACGCAGGCTCCTGCTGATCTGCCGTTACCCACACCACTTTTTGCATCAACTTATCATTCTGGCTATCGGGATTGGCAGTGCCGTCTTTAAAGCCCAGCAAATTAATCGGCGTCTCTTTGCCTTTACTACGCGCTGCGTGATCGGAAATAAACCCTTCCCGCTTCCAGCGCACGCTGAGCAAATCCGGCGTGTGTTTGATGATATCGCGCAGCGCATGGATCACCGTGTCCTGGGTGTTGGCGCAAATTTGTAGCAACACATCACCATGGCATAACGCCGCATCCAGCGAGTCGTTGGGGAAACGCGTCATCTTCTGCAACTTTTTCGGCATCTGTGGCGCAAGGCCAAACCGCTCATCAAACAATGAGTGACCCACCGATAACGTGATGGTGAGATTATCGGGCGCAATGTAGCCGCCAAGAATGCCGGAATCGAGTGGTGGCAGGCGCGGATTTGGCGTTTCTGGTGCCGCTCCGCCCTGAGTCAGAAAAGCAAAACGCTGAGTCAACAAGCGAAACAACCGTTCAAGATCGGCTTTATCGCTGGCAAGCACATCAAACGCCACCAGCATCATTGCGGCCTGTTGTGGCGTCAGGATCCCTGCCTGATGCTCACCATAAAACGGCTGTTTCTCATTGCGTGCATCCGGTGAAAGCGTACCCGGCGCACTTTGCGTTTTTTGTGCATGAGCGACCGGACAACTTCCCGCCAGCGCCAGCGCACCTATCACTTTCAGTAAACGTCGGCGTGACGGTTCATTCACGCCGTTTTCATCTTTATACTGCATAACGCTTAATCCAGTCCCAGCACACCGCGAAGTTGCGCCAGATCTTCCGCCTGCGCAGTAATCGGTCCTTTCAGTGCATTCCGGTCGGCATCGGTCAATTTGTCGTAGGTTTCAAAACCGTCTTTAGTACGGTATTTCGCCAGAATGGTATCGACCTTTTTAAAGTTGGCATCGACTTTTGCCAGCAGTTCCGGGTTGGCTTTTTGCAGTTGTGGACGCAGCAAATCGACAATTTTCTGCGAGCCTTCAACGTTAGCCTGGAAATCCCACAGATCGGTGTGGCTGTAGCGATCTTCTTCACCGCTAATTTTGCTGGCTGCCACTTCCTCAATCAGTCCGGCTGCGCCGCCGACCACTTTTGAAGGTGGGAAAGCCAGTTCACTGATGCGTTTTTGCAAATCGACCACATCTGTATAAAGCTGCTCAGCGTACTGATCCATCCCTTTGGTGGTGTTGTCGCCAAACAATGCTTTTTCCAGACGGTGGAAACCAGTGAATTTTGGGTCGGCGGCTTTTTGCTCGTAATCATCTTCACGGGCGTCAATGCTGCCATCCAGATCGGAGAACAGTTCAGCAATCGGTTCAATGCGCTCATAGTGCTGGCGCGTCGGCGCATACAGTGCTTTCGCTTTTTCGATATCGCCAGCTTTAATCGCGTCGGTAAAGGCTTTGGTGTCGGTCACCAGCTGCGTGGTTTCCGCCATGACATACGCTTTATATGCAGTAATTGCACCACCAAGACTTAACAGCGCATCACTTTGCGCCGCATCCGCCGTTGCCTCACCTTTGACGATCAACTTCCCTTTCGGGTTAGTCAGCAGACCGCAGGTCATATCGTATTCGCCAGGCTGTAAATTCGCCGTCATTTTCTGGCTAAAACCAGGGGCGATATTTTCCCGCTCTTCCACCACCATCACGCCTTTGAGGATCTCCCACTCCAGCGCCTTCTGGCTATGGTTCTGAATAATGAACTGTGTTTTCCCGGCGTTAACCGTAATGGTCATCGGTTCGCACTGCTTATCCGTCACGGTCACTTTGACCTGCGGCACATCAGCGGCGTTAGCCATAAAAGCAGAAGAAAACAGCGCAGCCACGCTCAACTGCAATGCGTTACGGCAGAAGTTAATGGTCATGACGAGACTATCCCTTTAAAGTATGTTGTAACTAAGCAAGAGTTTGCGTCGTATTTGTTACGCGGAGCGAGACGCTGTCGCCCCTGCGCGTGGTGGCAGAGCAAATGCCACCAGCGCCGGGATGAGATAAATAAACCAGACGGCGACTTCGCTGACGCTCGGCGCTTCCTGATAGCCAAAAATCCCTTCCATCAGCGTGCCAAACAGCGAGTGAGTTGAGAGCACCGCACTCATATCGAAGGCGATTTCCTGAAAGTGGTTCCACAATCCGGCTTCATGAAATGCGCGAATGGCACCAGCTGCCAGCCCTGCGGCGACGAAGAGAATAAACAGGCTGGTCCATTTAAAAAATGCACCAAGATTGAGGCGAATACCGCCCCAGTAGAGCAGAAAGCCGAGCACCACGGCTGTAGCAAGACCGAGCATTGCACCCAGCGGCGGCCAGATCCCGACATCTTGTTGAAATGCCGCCAGCAGGAAAAAGACCGACTCCAGCCCTTCCCTTGCAACGGCAAAAAAGACCATCATCACCAGCGCCCAGCCATGATGATTTCCACGCTACAATGCACTATCGACTGCCTGTTCCAGTTGCACTTACGTTGCGCGACACTTTGCGCATCCAGAAAACCATCCAGGTAAGGATCACCACGGCGATCACCGCCACGATACCTTCAAACAGTTCCTGTTCTTTTTGCGGAAATTCGCCGGTGGTTTCGTTAATGAAGATCCCCAGGCCCAGGCACAACGCAGCGGCAAGCAACACGCCAATCCACATCACACCAATCCATCGGCCTCGCTGGGTACGCTTAAGATAGCTGGCAATCAAACTGACAATCAGCGCGGCTTCAAGTCCTTCGCGCAACATAATGAGAAACGGAACAAACATGCCACCCACCCTTAAACGTTTTTCTGAGTCAATCTATGCAAAGAAAAGTAAATCGCAGTGATAGCGATTATCATTACGGTAAAGAAAAATACAAGCGGAATGTTTATAAAATGATGTTGGAATGTAAACAAAGAGAGGTAATGCCAGGGGATATAAACGATTATTCCAGGGTAGAAAGATGGGATTGTTTGCAAAGAACCATGTGTTCTTGCCGGATGCCGCGTAAACGCCATATCCAGCCGACAAAACTGTCCAGACTCAATGCATCAGAGCTTCCATGTAAAACTGATAAGCGGGTGTATCAAGCAATTTCGTCCATCCGCGATTATCAAATCTAACTTTTTGCCCGGAACATAATAACAGCTCGGGTGTTGGTGGCGTCAAAATCGCTGAAGCGTTCCCCGAAGGCCGGGACAGCCCACATGGATGTGGGCTGAGGGCGCGTCTTACAGGACGTTACCTCGCGCCCGACCCGGTAGCCGAAGGGGATAAGCTGAAGGTACCGCGCAGCGGCGATTTTGTTCGCCAGAGCCCGGGGGTGCACAGGGGGCGGCGGCGATTGGCCGCCCCCTGCGCGCTCCCTGCACCATTCAATTTATATGGCGAGGCACATTAAGGGAGCGCAACCCGCTGCTGAAGCCAAACAAAACCGCCGCAGGCTAAGTCCCTTAGCTTTCCTGCAACCGTGACGGCGGAGCCGAATGATAGTGCGCATCGGCCTCGGCAAAGCGTTTTTGCATCGCCGCTGACGGCGCTTTACCCAGCAAACTAAACACTACAATCCCGATACTGCCGAAGATGAAGCCCGGAATAATTTCGTACAGTCCCAGCCAGCCGAACTGCTTCCAGACGATAACCGTCAGCGCACCGATGATCATCCCCGCCAGTGCACCGTTACGCGTCATGCGTGACCACATCACCGAGAACAGCACCACCGGACCAAACGCCGCGCCAAAGCCTGCCCACGCGTAGCTCACTAAGCCCAGCACGCGGTTTTCCGGGTTTGCCGCCAGCGCAATCGCCACCAGCGCCACCACCAGCACCATCACACGCCCTACCCACACCAGCTCTTTCTGGCTGGCATGTTTACGCAGAAACGCTTTGTATAAATCTTCGGTAATCGCACTGGAGCACACCAGCAGTTGGCAACTTAAGGTTGACATTACCGCCGCCAGAATTGCCGACAGCAGAATCCCGGCAATCCACGGGTTAAACAGAATTTGCGCCAGTTCGATAAACACGCGCTCGGCGTTCTGGTTTACCGCGCCTGCTACCGCCGGGTGCTCATTAAAGTAAGCAATCCCAAAGAAGCCGACAGCCACCGCCCCTGCCAGGCAGAGGATCATCCAGGTCATACTGATACGACGCGCATGGACAATGCTGTGGTGAGAATCCGCCGCCATAAAACGCGCCAGAATGTGCGGCTGCCCGAAGTAACCCAGCCCCCAACCCATCAGTGAGATAATGGCAACAAAGTTCAGACCTTTGAGCATATCAACGTTTTCGATGCTCTTTTGTTTGATCACTTCCAGCGAGTCACCAAAGCCACCGACACTGATAATGACGATAACCGGTGTCAGGATCAGGGCAAAAATCATCAGGCTGGCCTGTACAGTGTCAGTCCAGCTCACCGCGAGGAAACCGCCAATAAAGGTGTAAAGGATCGTCGCCGCAGCTCCCGCCCACAGAGCCGTTTCGTAGCTCATGCCAAAGGTACTTTCAAACAGACGCGCGCCTGCCACAATGCCCGAAGCGCAATAAATGGTGAAGAACAGCAAAATAACCAGCGCGGAGATAATGCGCAAAATGCGGCTTTTATCTTCAAAACGCCCGGTGAAATAATCCGGCAATGTTAAGGCGTTATTATTGTATTCGGTATGCACACGCAACCGCCCGGCCACCAGCTTCCAGTTGATCCACGCGCCTAATGTCAGGCCAATGGCGATCCAGCTTTCGGAAATCCCGGAAAGAAAAACCGCGCCAGGCAACCCCATTAACAGCCAGCCGCTCATATCCGACGCACCCGCCGATAATGCCGTCACAAATGGCCCAAGACTACGACCGCCCAGAATATAGTCGTCAAAGTTTTTCGTTGATCGCCAGGCGATAAACCCAATCAATATCATGCCAAAGATATAGACACAAAATGTCACCAACATCGGTGTGCTAATAGCCATCTAAAGTCTCCAAAAAATTATTATCGGCAATGTCGAAACTTGCCGTTATATCTGCAACCGGAACGGGGTAACAGAGTTTATTTTTTACCAGGGCGACCGTATCCTGCCGGAAGCGCTGGTTATTCACAATCGATTTAACACACCATTTACATTAAATTTTAGTGCTCAGCGACACTATTTTTCATCAGGTTGCACTCTCTCACATTTTTTGCGGTTGCACCTTTCAAAAATGTTAACTGCCGCAGAGAAAAAGTCTGAGTTATTTTTTTAATCCCTGTCATATCAATTTCTTTTATTAACATTTCATTCATTTTTAAGCTTGCTACGCAGGTCACATTTAACATGGTTGCACAAAGTTGCAACATCATGGATATTTCACGATAACGTTAAGTTGCACCTTTCAGAACAACAGGAGTAATGGCATGGGAACCACCACCATGGGGGTTAAGCTGGACGACGCGACGCGTGAGCGTATTAAGTCTGCCGCGACACGTATCGATCGCACGCCACACTGGTTAATTAAGCAGGCGATTTTTTCTTATCTCGAACAACTGGAAAACAGCGATACTCTGCCAGAGCTACCTGCGCTGCTTTCTGGTGCTGCCAATGAGAGCGATGAAGCACCGACTCCGGCAGAGGAACCACACCAGCCATTCCTCGACTTTGCCGAGCAAATTTTGCCCCAGTCGGTTTCCCGCGCCGCGATCACCGCGGCCTATCGTCGCCCG
Source organism: Shigella sp. FC1567 (assembly GCF_001743015.1). Taxonomy (NCBI): domain Bacteria; kingdom Pseudomonadati; phylum Pseudomonadota; class Gammaproteobacteria; order Enterobacterales; family Enterobacteriaceae; genus Shigella; species Shigella sp. FC1567. Next base: position 5,122 of record NZ_MIIV01000027.1, on the reverse strand, counting down.
GAAACCGAAGCGGTTTCTATGCTGCTGGAACAAGCCCGCCTGCCGCAGCTAGTTGCTGAACAGGCGCATAAACTGGCATATCAACTGGCCGATAAACTGCGTAATCAAAAAAATGCCAGTGGTCGCGCAGGTATGGTCCAAGGGTTATTGCAGGAGTTTTCGCTGTCATCGCAGGAAGGCGTGGCGCTGATGTGTCTGGCGGAAGCGTTGTTGCGTATTCCCGACAAAGCCACCCGCGACGCGTTAATTCGCGACAAAATCAGCAACTGTAACTGGCAGTCACACATTGGTCGTAGCCCGTCACTGTTTGTTAATGCCGCTACCTGGGGGCTGTTGTTTACTGGCAAACTGGTTTCCACCCATAACGAAGCCAGCCTCTCCCGCTCGCTGAACCGCATTATCGGTAAAAGCGGTGAACCGCTGATCCGCAAAGGTGTGGATATGGCGATGCGCCTGATGGGCGAGCAGTTCGTCACGGGTGAAACCATCGCGGAAGCGTTAGCCAATGCCCGCAAGCTGGAAGAGAAAGGTTTCCGTTACTCTTACGATATGCTGGGCGAAGCTGCACTGACTGCCGCAGACGCACAGGCGTATATGGTTTCCTATCAGCAGGCGATTCACGCCATTGGTAAAGCGTCTAACGGTCGTGGCATCTATGAAGGTCCGGGCATTTCAATCAAGCTGTCGGCGCTGCATCCGCGCTACAGCCGCGCCCAGTATGACCGGGTAATGGAAGAGCTTTACCCGCGTCTGAAATCACTCACCCTGCTGGCGCGTCAGTATGATATTGGTATTAACATCGATGCCGAAGAGGCCGATCGTCTGGAGATCTCCCTCGATCTGCTGGAAAATCTCTGTTTCGAGCCGGAACTGGCAGGCTGGAACGCATCGGTTTTGTTATTCAGGCTTATCAAAAACGCTGCCCGTTGGTGATCGATTACCTGGTTGATCTCGCCACCCGCAGCCGTCGCCGTCTGATGATTCGCCTGGTGAAAGGCGCGTACTGGGATAGTGAAATCAAGCGTGCGCAGATGGACGGCCTTGAAGGCTATCCGGTTTATACCCGCAAGGTGTATACCGACGTTTCTTATCTCGCCTGTGCGAAAAAGCTGCTGGCGGTGCCGAATCTAATCTACCCGCAGTTCGCGACGCACAACGCCCATACGCTGGCAGCGATTTATCAACTGGCAGGTCAGAACTACTATCCGGGTCAGTACGAGTTCCAGTGCCTGCATGGTATGGGCGAGCCACTGTACGAGCAGGTCACAGGGAAAGTTGCCGACGGTAAACTTAACCGACCGTGTCGTATTTATGCCCCGGTTGGCACATATGAAACGCTGCTGGCGTATCTGGTGCGTCGCCTGCTGGAAAACGGTGCTAACACCTCGTTTGTTAACCGTATTGCCGACACCTCTTTGCCACTGGATGAACTGGTCGCCGATCCGGTCACTGCTGTAGAAAAACTGGCGCAACAGGAAGGGCAAACTGGATTACCGCATCCGAAAATTCCCCTGCCGCGCGATCTTTACGGTCACGGGCGCGACAACTCGGCAGGGCTGGATCTCGCTAACGAACACCGTCTGGCCTCGCTCTCCTCTGCCCTGCTCAATAGTGCACTGCAAAAATGGCAGGCCTTGCCAATGCTGGAACAACCGGTAGCGGCAGGTGAGATGTCGCCCGTTATTAACCCTGCGGAACCGAAAGATATTGTGGGCTTTGTGCGTGAAGCCACGCCGCGTGAAGTAGAACAGGCGCTGGAAAGTGCGGTTAATAACGCGCCAATCTGGTTTGCCACGCCTCCGGCTGAACGCGCGGCGATTTTGCATCGCGCTGCCGTGCTAATGGAAAGCCAGATGCAGCAACTGATTGGTATTCTGGTGCGTGAAGCCGGAAAAACCTTCAGTAACGCTATTGCCGAAGTGCGCGAAGCGGTCGATTTTCTCCACTACTACGCCGGACAGGTGCGGGATGATTTCGCTAACGAAACCCACCGTCCATTAGGGCCTGTGGTGTGTATCAGTCCGTGGAACTTCCCGCTGGCTATTTTCACCGGGCAGATCGCTGCCGCACTGGCGGCAGGTAACAGCGTGCTGGCAAAACCGGCAGAACAAACGCCGCTGATTGCCGCGCAAGGGATCGCCATTTTGCTGGAAGCGGGTGTACCCCCTGGCGTGGTGCAATTGCTGCCAGGTCAGGGGGAAACCGTGGGCGCGCAACTGACGGGTGATGATCGCGTGCGCGGGGTGATGTTTACCGGTTCAACCGAAGTCGCTACGTTACTGCAGTGCAATATCGCCAGCCGCCTGGACGCTCAGGGTCGCCCTATTCCGCTCATCGCTGAAACCGGCGGCATGAACGCGATGATTGTCGATTCTTCAGCACTGACCGAACAAGTCGTCGTGGATGTGCTGGCCTCGGCGTTCGACAGTGCGGGTCAGCGTTGTTCGGCACTGCGCGTGCTGTGCCTGCAAGATGAGATTGCGACCACACGTTGAAAATGCTGCGCGGTGCAATGGCCGAATGCCGGATGGGTAATCCGGGTCGCCTGACCACCGATATCGGTCCGGTGATTGATAGCGAAGCGAAAGCCAATATTGAGCGCCATATTCAGACCATGCGTAGCAAAGGCCGTCCGGTGTTCCAGGCGGTGCGGGAAAACAGCGAAGATGCCCGTGAATGGCAAAGCGGCACCTTTGTCGCCCCGACGCTGATCGAACTGGATGACTTTGCCGAATTGCACAAAGAGGTCTTTGGTCCGGTGCTGCATGTGGTGCGTTACAACCGTAACCAGCTACCAGAGCTGATCGAGCAGATTAACGCTTCCGGCTATGGTCTGACGCTTGGTGTCCATACGCGTATTGATGAAACCATCGCCCAGGTCACTGGCTCGGCCCATGTTGGTAACCTGTATGTTAACCGTAATATGGTGGGCGCAGTGGTTGGTGTGCAGCCGTTCGGCGGCGAAGGGTTGTCCGGTACCGGGCCGAAAGCAGGCGGTCCGCTCTATCTCTACCGTCTGCTGGCGAATCGCCCGGAAAGTGCGCTGGCAGTGACGCTCGCGCGTCAGGATGCAGAGTATCCGGTCGATGCACAGTTGAAAGCCGCATTGACTCAGCCGCTAAATGCACTGCGGGAATGGGCAGCAAATCGTCCAGAATTGCAGGCGTTATGTACGCAATATGGCGAGCTGGCGCAGGCAGGAATACAACGATTGCTGCCGGGGCCGACGGGTGAACGCAACACCTGGACGCTGCTGCCGCGTGAGCGCGTGTTGTGTATTGCCGATGATGAGCAGGATGCGCTGACTCAGCTCGCCGCCGTGCTGGCGGTGGGCAGCCAGGTACTGTGGCCGGATGACGCGCTGCATCGTCAGCTAGTAAAGGCATTGCCATCGGCAGTCAGCGAACGTATTCAACTGGCGAAAGCGGAAAATATAACCGCTCAACCCTTTGATGCGGTGATCTTCCACGGTGATTCGGATCAGCTTCGCGCATTGTGTGAAGCCGTTGCTGCGCGGGATGGAGCAATTGTTTCGGTGCAGGGTTTTGCCCGTGGCGAAAGCAATATCCTTCTGGAACGGCTGTATATCGAACGTTCGCTGAGTGTGAATACCGCTGCCGCTGGCGGTAACGCCAGTTTAATGACGATCGGTTAAACAGGTAGCCGGAGGATGTTACACCCTCCTCCGGCATCTTTAACGTGGTCGAATCCCCTCAATAATAATCCGCTGCACGTTTTCAACCGTTTGATTGAAAAATACCTCATCGCGCAACGTTGCGCCTGTCACCGCCTCCACCTGAGGGGCGAAATCGGCGTAATGTTGAGTGGAAGCCCAAATAATAAAAATCAAATGCTGCGGATCAATCGGCGCGAGTTTGCCGCTTTTGACCCAACCGGCAATCAGCGCCGATTTCTCATCAATTAATGCCTTCAAATCGCCCGTCAGTTCATCCATTAACAGCGGCGCGCCTGCCAGCATCTCCATACAGAACAGGCGCGAAGCCTGCGGATAATCGCGTGAGACTTCCAGCTTCAGACGGATGTACTCTTTGATCGCCGCCAGCGGGGCGAAATCTTCACGAAACGCTTTTAACGGTGCCAGCCAGATATCGAGAATCTGCCGCAGCACGGCAATATACAGCGCCTCTTTTGACGGAAAGTAATACAGCAGATTGGTTTTTGAAACACCCGCCAACTCTGCGATCTGCTCCAGCCTTGTGCCGTGAAAACCGAATTGTGAAAAAGTGTCCAGTGCTGCGCTAAGAATCGCTTTTTTCTTCGCGCTTACTGCGCGCGAACGTTTACCCGTTGTTTTCACTGCGCCTTGCGTCATGCGCTCTCCCCTCTTGTAGATTGGCAACAGGATAGCAAAACCCCCGCCCGGCCTCGACCTTCTGCACTCTCATCGCGCACGGATGCATGTTTTATGTGCAACTGTTTTGACCGTTTAGTCCACTTTTTACCAGATATTTTAGATAACACAATGCTAACACATTAATAACATTCACTTTTTAAAAACTGGCATCCGCTTTGCAAACAAGCCAATACGCGGCTGAAAAGGATATGCAGGATGCAGCGCCCCGTCTGACTTTCACTTTACGAGACGAAGAGAGGTTGATGATGAAAATTGGCGTATTCGTACCTATTGGCAACAACGGCTGGCTCATTTCGACCCACGCGCCGCAGTACATGCCGACCTTTGAACTGAATAAAGCCATTGTGCAAAAAGCGGAGCATTACCATTTCGATTTCGCCCTGTTGAAGTGGCACACTGAATTTGGCCACCTGAACAGAGGTGATATGCTCACCTCAGAACAACACAGGTGCTCCAATGAAAAAAAGAAATTTTAGCGCAGAGTTTAAACGCGAATCCGCTCAACTGGTTGTTGACCAGAAATACACGGTGGCAGATGCCGCCAAAGCTATGGATGTTGGCCTTTCCACAATGACAAGATGGGGCAAACAACTGCGTGATGAGCGTCAGGGCAAAACACCAAAAGCCTCTCCGATAACACCAGAACAAATCGAAATACGTAAGCTGAGGAAAAAGCTACAACGCATTGAAATGGAGAATGAAATATTAAAAAAGGCTACCGCGCTCTTGATGTCAGACTCCCTGAAC
>NZ_MIIV01000026.1:0-13237 GCF_001743015.1 Shigella sp. FC1567 | reverse complement strand
CCGTCGGATTTACTGCTACGTCGCCCTCAGGGAATTAAACCTAAAAAGAAAATCGTCAAAATTAGAGATTCCGGTTTGACACGGAAAGTCATATCAGCGTTAAGCGTATTTTGCGAAGCCTTACGGGTAGCGATTTTCGCCGGATTTGCCTGTAACTCATTGATATATTTCTGAGTCGTTTTCTCCCAGTCCTTCGGTAAATCACCGCTCATCCGTCGGGTAAACTCTTCTGCCAGTTGCGGATGAGCCTTTTTATAGGCGGCAAACTTCTCATTCCAGCTCTGCTGCGCTTTTTCGCCTTTTTCACGGGCATCCCAGGCGTGATAAATCTCTTTAGGGATCTCAAATGGCGGATGGTGCCAGCCCAGTTTTTGCCGTGCCAGCGCCACTTCTTCTTCCCCCAGTGGTGCGCCGTGCGCCTCTTCCTTACCTGCTTTATTCGGCGAACCAAAGCCAATCACCGTACGGCAGATAATCAGCGACGGCTTATCTTTCACGCTTTGCGCTTCAAGGATCGCTTCCTTCACCGCCTGCGGATCGTGACCGTCGATTTCATGGATCACATGCCAGTGATAGGCTTCAAAACGTTTTGCCGTATCGTCGGTAAACCAGCCTTCGGTTTCTCCATCAATCGAAATACCGTTGTGATCGTAAAAACCAATCAGCTTGCCCAGTCCTAGCGTGCCCGCCAGCGAACAGACTTCGTGGGAAATACCTTCCATCAGGCAGCCGTCGCCCATAAACACATAGGTGAAGTGATCGACAATTTCATGATCCGGCTGATTAAACTGCGCCGCCAGTGTACGCTCTGCTATCGCCAGTCCGACGGCGTTCGCCAAACCTTGTCCAAGTGGACCGGTGGTGGTTTCAACACCGGGCGTATAACCAATCTCCGGGTGGCCTGGGGTTTTCGAATGCAACTGACGGAAGTTCTTCAGCTCTTCCAGCGGCAGGTCGTAACCGGTCAGATGCAGCAAACTGTAGAGCAGCATCGACGCGTGACCGTTGGAAAGAATAAAGCGGTCGCGATCATACCCGGTTGGGTCGGTAGGGTTATGTTTAAGAAAATCGTTCCACAGCACTTCGGCAATATCAGCCATGCCCATCGGCGCGCCGGGATGACCAGAGTTGGCTTTTTGTACCGCATCCATACTGAGTGCGCGAATCGCATTGGCAAGGTCTTTTCGGGACATATAACACTCCGTGGCTGGTTTATAGTTTGGCGGCAAGAAGATCTTCCAGTTTGCGTTGATCAACGGCGAACAGACGAATGCCTTCAGACAGTTTTTCTACCGCCATCGCATCCTGATTGTGCTCCCAACGGAACTCCGCTTCGCTCATGGGAGCTGGGCGTGGGAACGTCTGAGAAGGTGGGATTAATTTACGTACCACTGGCGAAACTTTTTCCTGCAGCTCCTTCAGCAAATTCGGTGCGATAGTCAGTCGATCGCAGCCGGTTAAGGCGAGGATTTGTTCGGTGCGACGGAAGCTCGCGCCCATCACAATGGTTTCATAGTGGTGTTGCTTATAGTAGTCGTAGATATTGCGCACCGATTTAACGCCCGGATCTTCTTCCACCACATACGGGTCCATCGGCTTGCGTGCCTGATACCAGTCATAAATACGCCCGACAAACGGCGAAATCAGAAAAACGCCTGCTTCCGCACAGGCCCGCGCCTGGGCAAAAGAAAACAGCAGCGTCAGGTTGCAGTTAATACCTTCTTTTTCCAGCTCTTCTGCCGCGCTAATTCCTTCCCAGGTCGAAGCCAGTTTGATCAGAATGCGTGATTTCTCAACGCCTTGTTGCTGATACAAGTCCACCAGATGGCGCGCCTTCTCAATACTCTTTTCTTTATCAAAAGAGAGGCGTGCATCAACTTCTGTTGACACGCGACCGGGTACGATTTTGAGAATTTCAGCACCGAAATTGACCGCCAGTTTGTCACACGCTGCGACCACCTGTTGTTCCTGGGTCTTGCCATTTTTTTTACCCCAGGCGATAGCATCGTCTATTAAATGCTCATATTGTGATAATCCGGCAGCCTTGAGCAACAGCGAAGGATTGGTGGTGGCATCCTGGGGATGATAATGGCGAATGGACTCAATATCGCCGCTGTCTGCCACGACAGTGGTGAACTGTTTGATGCCGTCTAACTCGTTCATAGGAAATACTCCTTGAAAAGTAAAGTGTTAGATGAGTGCGTTAATTCACACTTCTGAGAAATTTCGCTAAACGCATCAAAAAAGCATAGCAGACAGGCATGGTATTGCTGGATTAAGCAGGTAACATCAGTGTTATAGGATTATTACCAAAACATTATATTAATGGTGAGAGTTTGGACTTGCTCAAAGTCTGTAGACTCCGGCGGGGTAATAATGTGCGCCACGTTGTGGGCAGGGGCTGTTGCCCACACACTTTATTTGTGAACGTTACGTGAAAGGAACAACCAAATGGATGACCAGTTAAAACAAAGTGCACTTGATTTCCATGAATTTCCAGTTCCAGGGAAAATCCAGGTTTCTCCAACCAAGCCTCTGGCAACGCAGCGCGATCTGGCGCTGGCCTACTCACCAGGCGTTGCCGCACCTTGTCTTGAAATCGAAAAAGACCCGTTAAAAGCCTACAAATATACCGCGCGCGGTAACCTGGTGGCGGTGATCTCTAACGGTACGGCGGTGCTGGGGTTAGGCAACATTGGCGCGCTGGCTGGCAAACCGGTGATGGAAGGCAAGGGCGTTCTGTTTAAGAAATTCGCCGGGATTGATGTATTTGACATTGAAGTTGATGAACTCGACCCGGACAAATTTATTGAAGTTGTCGCTGCGCTCGAACCGACCTTCGGCGGAATCAACCTCGAAGACATTAAAGCGCCAGAATGTTTCTATATTGAACAGAAACTGCGCGAGCGGATGAATATTCCGGTATTCCACGACGATCAGCACGGCACGGCAATCATCAGCACTGCCGCCATCCTCAACGGCTTGCGCGTGGTGGAGAAAAACATCTCCGACGTGCGGATGGTGGTTTCCGGCGCGGGTGCCGCAGCAATCGCCTGTATGAACCTGCTGGTAGCGCTGGGTCTGCAAAAACATAACATCGTGGTTTGCGATTCAAAAGGCGTTATCTATCAGGGCCGTGAGCCAAACATGGCGGAAACCAAAGCCGCATATGCGGTGGTGGACGACGGCAAACGTACCCTCGATGATGTGATTGAAGGCGCGGATATTTTCCTCGGATGTTCCGGCCCGAAAGTGCTGACCCAGGAAATGGTGAAGAAAATGGCTCGTGCGCCAATGATCCTGGCGCTGGCGAACCCGGAACCGGAAATTCTGCCGCCGCTGGCGAAAGAAGTGCGTCCGGATGCCATCATTTGCACCGGTCGTTCTGACTATCCGAACCAGGTGAACAACGTCCTGTGCTTCCCGTTCATCTTCCGTGGCGCGCTGGACGTTGGCGCAACCGCCATCAACGAAGAGATGAAACTGGCGGCGGTACGTGCGATTGCAGAACTCGCCCATGCGGAACAGAGCGAAGTGGTGGCTTCAGCGTATGGCGATCAGGATCTGAGCTTTGGTCCGGAATACATCATTCCAAAACCGTTTGATCCGCGCTTGATCGTTAAGATCGCTCCTGCGGTCGCTAAAGCCGCGATGGAGTCGGGCGTGGCGACGCGTCCGATTGCTGATTTCGACGTCTACATCGACAAGCTGACTGAGTTCGTTTACAAAACCAACCTGTTTATGAAGCCGATTTTCTCCCAGGCTCGCAAAGCGCCGAAGCGCGTTGTTCTGCCAGAAGGGGAAGAGGCGCGCGTTCTGCATGCCACTCAGGAACTGGTAACGCTGGGACTGGCGAAACCGATCCTTATCGGTCGTCCGAACGTGATCGAAATGCGCATTCAGAAACTGGGCTTGCAGATCAAAGCGGGCGTTGATTTTGAGATCGTCAATAACGAATCCGATCCGCGCTTTAAAGAGTACTGGACCGAATACTTCCAGATCATGAAGCGTCGCGGTGTCACTCAGGAACAGGCGCAGCGGGCGCTGATCAGTAACCCGACAGTGATCGGCGCGATCATGGTTCAGCGTGGGGAAGCCGATGCAATGATCTGCGGTACGGTGGGCGATTATCATGAACATTTTAGCGTGGTGAAAAATGTCTTTGGTTATCGCGATGGCGTTCACACCGCAGGTGCAATGAACGCGCTGCTGCTGCCGAGTGGTAACACCTTTATTGCCGATACCTACGTCAATGACGAACCAGACGCAGAAGAGCTGGCGGAGATCACCTTGATGGCGGCAGAAACTGTCCGTCGTTTTGGTATTGAGCCGCGCGTTGCTCTGTTGTCGCACTCCAACTTTGGTTCTTCTGACTGCCCGTCGTCGAGCAAAATGCGTCAGGCGCTGGAACTGGTCAGGGATCGTGCGCCAGATCTGATGATTGATGGTGAAATGCACGGCGATGCAGCGCTGGTGGAAGCGATTCGCAACGACCGTATGCCGGACAGCCCTTTGAAAGGTTCTGCCAATATTCTGGTGATGCCGAACATGGAAGCTGCCCGCATTAGTTACAACTTACTGCGCGTTTCCAGCTCGGAAGGTGTGACTGTCGGTCCGGTGCTGATGGGCGTGGCGAAACCGGTTCACGTGTTAACGCCGATCGCATCGGTGCGTCGTATCGTCAACATGGTGGCGCTGGCCGTGGTTGAAGCGCAAACCCAACCGCTGTAATTCTTTTTTAACTCTCACGCTTACCCTGAATATTCAGGGTAAGCGGTTTGGCTGCAATATATTAGTAAAGCTTATTACTGAGTTTGCGAATAATAAAAAAGCAGTCTATATAATATCTCGATATTATTTTATTTATATTCATGCGTTGCATATGAAAGTTTATGCACCACAGCGAATATCTCTCCATTCTTAGTGATCTACCTCACCTTTTAAACGCGCTTGCCGAATTTTGTTATTTACTCTGACGAAAAATTGTCACGATACACGAAAGTTTTTCACAGGCGGCGACTCATGGATAAAGAACGCATCATTCAGGAATTTGTGCCCGGCAAACAGGTCACACTGGCGCATCTCATCTCGCATCCCGGTGAGGAACTGGCGAAGAAAATCGGCGTTCCGGATGCGGGCGCAATTGGCATTATGACGCTAACTCCCGGCGAAACGGCGATGATCGCCGGTGATTTAGCGCTGAAAGCCGCTGATGTGCATATCGGTTTTCTCGACCGCTTCAGCGGTGCATTGGTGATTTATGGCTCGGTGGGCGCAGTAGAAGAAGCGTTATCACAAACCGTCAGCGGTTTAGGTCGCTTATTAAATTATACGCTTTGTGAAATGACCAAAAGTTAATACGAGGCATTCATGAAACGAATTGCGTTTGTGGGTAGTGTCGGGGCAGGAAAAACAACGTTATTTAATGCGTTGCAGGGGAATTATACCCTCGCCAGAAAAACACAGGCCGTGGAATTTAATGATAAGGGCGATATTGATACGCCGGGTGAATATTTTAGCCATCCCCGCTGGTATCACGCCTTAATTACCACGCTACAGGATGTAGACATGCTGATCTATGTCCATGGCGCAAATGACCCGGAAAGTCGGTTGCCTGCCGGGTTGCTGGATATTGGCGTCAGCAAACGGCAAATTGCCGTCATCAGTAAAACGGACATGCCAGATGCTGACGTCGCCGCAACGCGAAAGTTATTGCTTGAGACGGGTTTCGAAGAGCCGATTTTCGAGCTAAACAGCCACGACCCGCAAAGCGTGCAGCAACTGGTGGATTATCTGGCATCTCTCACCAAACAGGAGGAAGCAGGTGAAAAAACTCATCACAGCGAATGATATTCGTGAAGCACACGCGCGCGGCGAACAGGCAATGTCCGTGGTTCTGCGCGCCAGCATTATTACCCCGGAAGCCCGTGAAGTGGCGGATCTACTGGGTTTTACCATCACCGAATGTGATGAATCGATCCCGGTAACGGCGTCCGTGCCCGCCAGCGTGCCAGCCGACAAAACCGAAAGCCAGCGCATCCGCGAAACCATCATTGCCCAGCTGCCGGAAGGCCAGTTTACCGAAAGCCTGGTCGCACAGCTGATGGAAAAAGTGATGAAGGAAAAACAGTCGCTGGAGCAGGGCGCAATGCAGCCGAGCTTCAAATCGGTGACCGGCAAAGGCGGCATCAAAGTGATTGATGGCAGCAGCGTCAAGTTTGGTCGTTTCGACGGCGCAGAGCCGCATTGCGTGGGCTTGACTGATCTTGTGACCGGAGACGACGGCAGCAGCATGGCCGCCGGTTTTATGCAGTGGGAGAACGCATTCTTCCCGTGGACCCTGAACTACGACGAAATCGACATGGTGCTGGAAGGGGTGCTGCATGTTCGCCACGAAGGCCAAACCATGATCGCCAAAGCAGGCGACGTGATGTTTATCCCGAAAGGCTCCAGCATCGAATTTGGTATGACATCCAGCGTGAAATTCCTGTATGTCGCCTGGCCGGCTAACTGGCAATCCCTATGAAAGATTTCATCACCGAAGCATGGCTAAGAGCGAACCATACGCTCAGCGAAGGCGCAGAGATCCATCTCCCTGCGGACAGTCGCCTGACGCCCTCTGCCCGGGAGTTGCTGGAAAGCCGCCATCTGCGCATCAAGTTTATTGACGAGCAGGGCCGCCTGTTTGTTGACGATGAACAGCAGAAGCCGCAGCCCGTTCATGGGCTGACCAGTAGCGATGAACATCCGCAGGCGTGCTGCGAACTGTGCCGCCAGCCGGTGGCAAAAAAGCCGGATACGCTGACTCACCTGTCGGCGGAAAAAATGGTCGCCAAAAGCGATCCGCGTCTGGGTTTTCGCGCGGTTCTCGACAGCACCATTGCGCTGGCAGTGTGGCTGCAAATTGAACTGGCGGAACCGTGGCAGCCGTGGCTGGCGGATATCCGTTCGCGTCTTGGCAACATTATGCGCGCCGATGCGCTGGGGGAACCGCTGGGCTGCCAGGCGATTGTCGGGCTTTCTGACGAAGATCTGCATCGGCTTTCTCATCAGCCGCTGCGCTATCTCGACCACGATCATCTGGTGCTGGAAGCCAGCCACGGGCGCGATGCTGCGTTGCTCAATCTGCTACGCACCAAAGTGCGGGAAACCGAAACCGTAGCGGCGCAGGTCTTTATCACCCGCAGCTTTGAAGTATTACGCCCGGACATTTTGCAGGCGCTGAACCGCCTTTCCAGCACGGTCTACGTGATGATGATCCTGAGCGTAACGAAGCAGCCGCTAACGGTGAAGCAGATCCAACAACGACTGGGGGAACGCAATGATTATTGAACGTTGTCGTGAACTGGCGTTGCGAGCGCCCGCCAGAGTGGTTTTTCCGGATGCGTTAGATCAACGTGTGCTGAAAGCCGCGCAATATTTACATCAACAAGGTCTGGCAACGCCCATTCTGGTCGCCAATCCGTTTGAACTTCGTCAGTTTGCGCTCAGTCACGGCGTGGCGATGGACGGGCTACAGGTGATTGATCCGCATGGCAACCTCGCAATGCGGGAAGAATTTGCTCATCGCTGGCTGGCCCGCGCGGGCGAAAAAACGCCGCCGGATGCGCTGGAAAAACTTACCGACCCTCTGATGTTCGCCGCAGCAATGGTCAGCGCCGGTAAAGCGGATGTCTGTATCGCAGGCAACCTCTCTTCCACGGCAAATGTGCTGCGTGCCGGATTACGCATTATCGGCTTGCAGCCAGGCTGTAAAACGCTCTCTTTCATTTTCCTGATGTTGCCACAGTACAGCGGCCCGGCGTTGGGCTTTGCCGATTGCAGCGTGGTGCCACAGCCGACGGCGGCGCAGCTGGCGGATATCGCGCTTGCCAGTGCCGAAACCTGGCGCGCCATCACCGGAGAAGAGCCGCGCGTGGCGATGCTGTCGTTTTCCAGCAATGGTAGCGCCCGTCACCCCTGTGTTGCTAACGTCCAGCAGGCGACAGAAATCGTCCGTGAGCGCGCACCAAAGCTGGTGGTGGATGGCGAGTTACAGTTTGACGCCGCCTTCGTGCCGGAAGTGGCGGCGCAAAAAGCGCCTGCCAGCCCGCTACAGGGCAAGGCCAATGTGATGGTTTTTCCGTCGCTGGAAGCCGGAAATATTGGTTACAACATCGCACAACGACTCGGCGGATATCGTGCCGTCGGGCCACTGATACAAGGACTTGCCGTGCCGATGCACGATCTCTCTCGTGGTTGTAGCGTGCAGGAAATTATCGAGCTGGCGCTGGTGGCAGCTGTGCCGCGTCAGACAGAAGTGAACCGCGAAAGCAGTTTACAAACACTGGTTGAATGAACGGTCCCGTTCTGGACCCTGATAAAGAGGAAAGCACAATGGAAGCATTAGGAATGATCGAAACCCGGGGCCTGGTTGCACTGATTGAGGCTTCTGACGCGATGGTGAAAGCTGCGCGCGTCAAGCTGGTTGGTGTTAAGCAGATTGGCGGCGGCCTGTGTACTGCCATGGTTCGTGGTGATGTTGCAGCCTGTAAAGCCGCGACCGATGCAGGTGCCGCAGCGGCACAGCGTATCGGCGAGCTGGTATCTGTACACGTTATCCCGCGTCCGCACGGCGACCTGGAAGAAGTCTTCCCGATCGGCCTGAAAGGCGATAGCAGCAACCTGTAATCACCCTGTGTGACGTCGATTCGGGCGTTACGCTCTCTCCTTTTTCATTTTACCTTCTGCGGAGGGTAGGGGGAGCTTTTACCTGAAATACGCCACGGAGGCGGGTATGAAACTGGCAGTCGTCACTGGACAAATTGTTTGTACCGTACGCCATCACGGACTGGCGCATGACAAATTGCTGATGGTGGAAATGATTGATCCACAAGGTAATCCTGACGGGCAATGCGCCGTCGCCATCGACAATATTGGCGCGGGAACCGGGGAGTGGGTGTTACTGGTGAGTGGCAGTTCCGCCCGCCAGGCGCATAAAAGCGAAACGTCACCGGTCGATCTGTGCGTGATTGGCATTGTCGATGAGGTGGTGTCTGGCGGTCAGGTAATTTTCCACAAATAAGGCAGAACATCATGAATCAACAGGATATTGAACAGGTGGTGAAAGCGGTACTGCTGAAAATGCAAAGCAGTGACACGCCGCCCGCCGCCGTTCATGAGATGGGCGTTTTCGCGTCCCTGGATGACGCCGTTGCGGCAGCCAAAGTCGCCCAGCAAGGGTTAAAAAGCGTGGCAATGCGCCAGTTAGCCATTGCTGCCATTCGTGAGGCAGGCGAAAAACACGCCAGAGATTTAGCGGAACTTGCCGTCAGTGAAACCGGCATGGGCCGCGTTGAAGATAAATTTGCCAAAAACGTCGCTCAGGCGCGCGGCACGCCAGGCGTTGAGTGTCTCTCTCCGCAGGTGCTGACCGGCGACAACGGCCTGACTTTAATTGAAAACGCGCCCTGGGGCGTGGTGGCTTCGGTAACTCCGTCCACTAACCCGGCGGCAACCGTAATTAATAACGCCATCAGCCTGATTGCCGCGGGCAACAGCGTCATTTTTGCCCCGCATCCGGCGGCGAAAAAAGTCTCCCAGCGGGCGATCACGCTGCTCAACCAGGCGATTGTTGCCGCAGGCGGGCCGGAAAACTTACTGGTTACTGTGGCAAATCCGGATATCGAAACCGCGCAGCGTTTGTTCAAGTTTCCGGGCATCGGCCTTCTGGTGGTGACCGGCGGCGAAGCGGTAGTAGAAGCGGCGCGTAAACACACCAATAAACGTCTGATTGCCGCAGGCGCTGGCAACCCGCCGGTAGTGGTGGATGAAACCGCCGACCTCGCCCGTGCCGCTCAGTCCATCGTCAAAGGCGCTTCTTTCGATAACAACATCATTTGTGCCGACGAAAAGGTACTGATTGTTGTTGATAGCGTAGCCGATGAACTGATGCGTCTGATGGAAGGCCAGCACGCGGTGAAACTGACCGCAGAACAGGCGCAGCAGCTGCAACCGGTGTTGCTGAAAAATATCGACGAGCGCGGAAAAGGCACCGTCAGCCGTGACTGGGTTGGTCGCGATGCGGCGAAAATCGCGGCGGCAATCGGCCTGAACGTGCCGCAAGAAACGCGTTTGCTGTTTGTGGAAACCACTGCAGAACATCCGTTTGCCGTGACCGAACTGATGATGCCGGTGCTGCCCGTCGTGCGCGTCGCCAACGTGGCGGATGCCATTGCGCTGGCGGTGAAACTGGAAGGCGGTTGCCACCACACGGCGCAATGCACTCGCGCAACATCGAAAACATGAACCAGATGGCGAATGCTATTGATACCAGCATTTTCGTTAAGAACGGACCGTGCATTGCCGGGCTGGGGCTGGGCGGGGAAGGCTGGACCACCATGACCATCACCACGCCAACCGGTGAAGGGGTAACCAGCGCGCGTACGTTTGTCCGTCTGCGTCGCTGTGTATTAGTCGATGCGTTTCGCATTGTTTAAGGAGTAACAGATGGCGCACGACGAACAATGGCTCACCCCACGTCTGCAAACGGCGGCAACGCTGTGTAACCAGACGCCCGCCGCGACGGAATCTCCGCTGTGGCTGGGGGTGGATCTGGGGCACCTGCGATGTGGTGTCGATGGTTGTCGACCGCGACGGTCAGCCGGTGGCGGTATGCCTCGACTGGGCCGATGTGGTCCGCGACGGCATCGTCTGGGATTTCTTCGGCGCTGTCACCATTGTTCGTCGCCATCTCGACACGCTCGAGCAGCAATTCGGTCGCCGTTTTAGCCATGCGGCGACTTCATTTCCTCCAGGTACGGACCCGCGTATTTCCATCAACGTGCTGGAGTCTGCTGGACTGGAAGTGGCCATGTGCTGGATGAGCCAACCGCAGTTGCGGAGCTGCTGCAACTGGACAACGCCGGTGTAGTGGATATCGGCGGCGGCACTACCGGCATTGCCATCGTGAAAAAGGGCAAGGTGACGTACTCGGCGGATGAAGCAACCGGCGGACATCACATCTCTCTGACTCTCGCCGGAAATCGCCGTATTTCGCTGGAAGAGGCGGAGCAGTACAAGCGCGGTCACGGTGAAGAGATTTGGCCTACGGTGAAACCGGTGTACGAAAAAATGGCGGACATTGTCGCCCGGCATATTGAAGGGCAGGGCATTACTGATTTATGGCTGGCGGGCGGCTCTTGTATGCAACCGGGCGTGGCGGAACTGTTTCGCAAACAATTCCCGGCGTTACAGGTGCATTTACCGCAGCACAGTTTGTTTATGACCCCGCTGGCGATCGCCAGTAGTGGGCGAGAGAAAGCGGAGGGGCTATATGCAAAATGAATTGCAGACCGCGCTCTTTCAGGCGTTCGATACCCTGAATCTGCAACGGGTAAAAACATTTAGCGTTCCACCGGTGACGCTTTGCGGTCCGGGCTCGGTGAGCAGTTGCGGACAGCAAGCGCAAACGCGTGGGCTGAAACATCTGTTCGTGATGGCAGACAGCTTTTTGCATCAGGCAGGGATGACCGCCGGGCTGACGCGCAGCCTGGCTGTTAAAGGCATCGCCATGACGCTCTGGCCATGTCCGGTGGGCGAACCGTGCATCACCGACGTGTGTGCAGCCGTGGCGCAGTTGCGTGAGTCAGGCTGTGATGGGGTGATCGCATTTGGCGGCGGCTCGGTGCTGGATGCGGCGAAAGCCGTGGCGTTGCTGGTGACGAACCCGGATAGCACGCTGGCAGAGATGTCAGAAACCAGCGTTCTGCAACCGCGCTTGCCGCTGATTGCCTATGAAGATGACTGCGTGACGCGGCTGATTCAGGACGATGTTAACGAAACGGCCTACAACCAGATTAAAAACTGGAGCATCAGCGAACTGCGTGAGTATGTGCTGAGCGATGAAACTAGCGTGGACGACATTGCCTTTACCCGCAAAGGGCTGACCTCGGAAGTGGTCGCGGCGGTAGCGAAGATTTGCTCCAACGCGGACCTGATCTACGGCGCGAAGAAAATGCCGGTAATCAAAAAGGCCAATACCACCATCGGTATTCCGGGCACCTTCAGCGCCCGTTTGCAGCCAAATGACACTCGTGACGACGTGCAAAGTATCGCCGCGCAAATCTACGAAGGGCTTTCCTTCGGGGTGGGCGATGCGGTGATCGGCGTCAACCCGGTAACTGACGACGTGGAAAACTTAAGCCGCGTGCTGGATACCATTTATGGCGTGATCGACAAATTCAACATCCCAACTCAGGGCTGCGTACTGGCGCACGTCACCACCCAGATCGAAGCGATTCGTCGCGGCGCGCCTGGCGGACTGATTTTCCAGAGTATCTGTGGCAGCGAAAAAGGGCTGAAAGAGTTTGGCGTGGAACTGGCGATGCTCGACGAAGCGCGCGCAGTGGGTGCAGAGTTCAACCGTATCGCCGGGGAAAACTGCCTCTACTTCGAAACCGGACAAGGCTCTGCGCTATCCGCTGGCGCTAACTTCGGCGCTGACCAGGTGACGATGGAAGCACGTAACTATGGGCTGGCGCGTCATTACGATCCGTTTATCGTCAACACCGTGGTCGGCTTTATTGGGCCGGAGTATCTCTACAACGACCGCCAGATTATCCGTGCTGGCTTAGAAGATCACTTTATGGGCAAGCTGAGCGGCATCTCTATGGGCTGTGACTGCTGCTACACCAACCACGCTGACGCTGACCAGAACCTCAACGAAAACCTGATGATCCTGCTCGCCACCGCAGGCTGCAACTACATCATGGGGATGCCGCTGGGTGATGACATCATGCTCAACTACCAGACCACCGCATTCCACGATACCGCCACTGTGCGTCAGTTACTCAACCTGCGCCCGTCACCAGAGTTTGAACGCTGGCTGGAAAGCATGGGCATTATGGCAAACGGTCGCCTGACCAAACGGGCGGGCGATCCGTCACTGTTCTTCTGATGACGCGGAGATAACACATCATGGATCAAAAACAGATTGAAGAAATTGTACGCAGCGTGATGGCGTCAATGGGACAAACGGGTAATGCTGCCAACTTACTGATTTAGTGTATGATGGTGATTTTAAGGTGCTTGCGTGGCTTCCATTTCCATCAGATGTCCTTCCTGCTCCGCTACTGAAGGCGTGGTGCGTAACGGCAAAAGCACTGCCGGACATCAGCGCTATCTCTGCTCTCATTGCCGTAAAACATGGCAACTACAGTTCACTTACACCGCCTCTCAGCCCGGTACGCACCAGAAA
>NZ_MIIV01000025.1:0-13298 GCF_001743015.1 Shigella sp. FC1567 | reverse complement strand
TCATCCAGAGCACTCATGAAACGACTGTAACAGCTGTTGAAAAACCGGAATGCACTCTTCATTGCAAACATTTCAGGGATGAAGTGAAGATGAATTGAGACGTAGTATCCACATCAAGCCGGCGTTATCCGGTGAGGCGCAATGTTGCGGGGGCTTTATCCCTGGTGGCATTGGTTGCTGGAAAGAGAAAACCCCCGCACGTTGAGAGGTTTAACCTGACAATAGAACGGGGGCTAATCTTGAACCAGAACAATTCAAGAATAGCCGCAAAATGTTATCATTACAACAAGGCGGCTATATGACGCTCGCGCAGTTTGCCATGATTTTCTGGCACGACCTGGCAGCACCGATCCTGGCGGGAATTATTACCGCAGCGATTGTCGGCTGGTGGCGTAACCGGAAGTAAGGTGAAAACGGGCGTCAGGCTGCCGTGATGGCAATATGCGCCCGAAACCGGCCGCAGGGGTAACAGCCTGCGGCCTTTTTTGTATCTGGCACCCATGAAAAAAGTCTTAACGCAGAACGCTAAGACTTTATTTTTCAAGCAAAAAAGATTACTTGCTGGTATCCAGTTCTTCGAAACCTTTCACCAGATCATCAATCGCTTTCATCTGCTTGAGGAACGGTTCCAGTTTAGCCAGCGGCAGCGCGGATGGACCATCACATTTCGCATGTTCCGGATCCGGATGCGCTTCAATAAACAGCCCCGCCAGACCTACCGCCATACCGGCTCGTGCCAGCTCAGCCACCTGAGCACGACGACCACCGGAAGCTGCGCCAAACGGATCGCGGCATTGCAGTGCGTGGGTCACGTCGAAAATCACCGGCGAGTTACCAGACACTTTCTTCATAATGCTGAAGCCCAGCATATCGACAACCAGGTTGTCATAGCCGAAGTTAGCACCACGATCGCAAAGAATCACTTTTTCGTTGCCGCCTTCTTTGAATTTATCAACGATATTACCCATCTGTCCCGGGCTGACAAACTGTGGTTTCTTGACGTTAATTACCGCACCGGTTTTCGCCATGGCTTCAACCAGGTCAGTCTGGCGAGCAAGAAACGCCGGCAACTGAATCACATCCACGACATCAGCAACGGGCTGTGCCTGACTTGGTTCGTGAACGTCGGTGATAATTTTCACGCCAAAAGTCTGCTTCAACTCTTGGAAGATTTTCATCCCTTCTTCCAGGCCCGGTCCACGATAAGAGTGGATGGAGGAGCGGTTGGCTTTGTCAAAAGAGGCTTTGAACACGTAAGGGATACCCAGTTTCTGGGTCACAGTTACGTAGTGCTCGCAAATGCGCATCGCCAGATCGCGAGATTCCAGCACGTTCATACCGCCAAACAGTACGAACGGCAGGTCATTTGCTACGTTGATGTCGCCAATGCTAACCACTTTTTGTTTCATAGGATCGCCTTAATCTTGAGTAAAATGTCGATTAATTAATGCAGCACAATATGTTTATGCGCGATGTTATTTATTTGCGCACGGATCATTTCGCTGATCGGGTCTTCCGGACACTGTTCAACGAAATAACTTAAATCGTTCAACGCAACGTGTTCGCAATCCAGTTGCGCATAAATCAACCCGCGATCGCGAATTTCATAGGGATCTTCAGGGTTGAATTGTAATAAAGCTTCGCTGGTGCGTAACGCCAGCTCCATCTGATTTTCTTCCATCAACGAGGCTTTGAGTGTATCCAGCAATTTGCGGATTACCTCAATGTTATCAGCTTCATCAAGGTCTTCATAAAACAGTTCCGCCGACGGGCTGATATTTCCCTTTAACCATACGTCCAGCATATGTTCGCTTAACGATTCACCGTTAAAAGGATTAATCAGCCAAATTTCGCCATCCGGACATTCAATGCGCAATATCAGCTGCGTAGGGAAAATCACCGGCAGCAGCGGCAAATCGAGACGATTCGCGACCCATAATAAAACCGCACCTAATGATACCGCACTGCCCTGTCGATTCTTTAACACCTGGTCCAGCCATAATGCATCGGAAAGACGATAAACGCCGCGTGAGGCTTTAAATCCCCAGTCGCCGTAAAACAGCGCGATCAGTTTTTCCAGCTGCTCTTCTAAAGGCAGAAGCTGGCTGATTTCTTCCTTCGCCAGACTAACGAGACGCTCCAGTTCGTCGTAAACATCTTGCGAGGGAAAATCGCGGCGGATTGCTTCGCAAGCCAGGATCATGCCTTCGCACAATGGCGCTTTATTAAATTCGAAATCAGCTAACGATCTCATGACTTACCCCAGTAACGGTACTTTTGTGGTGGCGAGTTTAATGATGATGTACAGCACCACCAACGCCAGCGGGAAGGCAATAATGCGCGCCTGCTGACTGTGCATACGACGATAATCGAGTGCAATAAAACCCAAAACGATATAAATGATAACTCCAAACAGCTTTTCAGTCAGCCACTGTGCCTGCCCGGAAAATGGCAGGATGTGCGCTTTAGCCATCAACGCAATGCCGCTTAACAATAACACCGTATCGACAACCGGCGGCACAATGCGCGTCCAGCGAGCAAATGCCTGTGGATGCTTCTGATAACGTAGCCAGAAACGTAAGGTTAATAGCCCAACAGAAAGCGCGATACTAATAAGATGAACACTAAGCAGTGTAGAAAAACTTGTCATTGATAATAGCGGCCGAGCGTTACGCGCTCGTTATCACCATAGTCACGGCAGGTTTCGACGTCATGATACCCCGCGAGGATAAATGCTTGTCGCACCGCTTCGCCCTGCTGCCAGCCATGTTCCAGAAGCAGAAAGCCGCCGGATACCAGCGCGTTACGCGACTGTTCGATGATATGCACGATGTCTGCCATTCCACTGTCTGCCGCAACCAGCGCAGTGAGCGGCTCAAAGCGGACATCGCCTTGTTGAAGATGTGGGTCCTGCTCGTCAATATACGGCGGATTGCTGACAATCATCGCAAACTGCTGCCCGGCTAGCGCGCTAAACCAGTCGCTTTGCAGAATGTGGATATTTTTGATCGCCAGATGCTGGGCATTACGTTGTGCCAGGGAGACAGCATCAGGCATACGATCTACAGCGATAATTTCGCAGTCCGGGCGCTCGCTAGCCAGCGCAAGCGCAATCGCCCCGGTACCCGTCCCGAGATCAAGAATACGGCAAGGTTGTTCAGGCAACCGCGCCAGTGCCTGCTCCACCAGACACTCCGTATCCGGGCGCGGAATTAAGGTCGCTGGCGAAACAAATAACGGCAACGACCAGAATTCTCGCCCCCCGGTTAAATGAGCAATGGGTTCACCATCGCGACGACGTGTCAGTAGCGCATCAAGTTGCTGACATTGTTCGTCAGTCAGCTGCGTTTCACCAAAGGCGAGAATAAAAGTACGCCCTCTGCCGGTAACATGCTCCAGCAGGATTTCAGCATCACGCCGCGGGCTTTCGCTCGCCTGAAGTTGGCTTATTGCTTCACGTAACCAGTGTTGATATTCCATTATTCCTGCTCGGACAACGCCGCCAGTTGGTCGGCCTGATGTTCCTGGATAATCGGTTCAATCAGCATATCCAGCTTACCTTCCATCACTTCATCCAGGCGGTAGAGCGTCAGGTTGATGCGGTGATCGGTAACGCGCCCCTGCGGGAAATTGTAAGTACGGTTACGGTCGCTGCGATCGCCACTCCCCAGCAGGTTACGACGGGTAGACGCTTCGGCCTGTTGGCGTTTTGCCATTTCAGCAGCGTGGATGCGAGCACCGAGCACTGAAAGCGCCTTCGCTTTGTTTTTATGTTGTGAACGTTCATCCTGACATTCAACAACAATCCCGGTCGGCAAGTGAGTAATACGAATTGCCGAATCGGTGGTGTTAACGTGCTGACCACCCGCCCCTGACGAGCGGAAAGTATCAATGCGTAAATCTGCTGGGTTGATGTCCGGCAGTTCTGCGTCAGGCAGTTCTGGCATTACCGCAACGGTACAAGCAGAAGTATGAATACGACCCTGCGATTCCGTAGCAGGAACACGCTGCACGCGATGACCGCCAGATTCAAATTTCAGACGACCATACACACCATCACCGCTAATTTTGGCGATGATCTCTTTATAACCACCATGTTCACCCTCGCTGGCGCTCATGATTTCTACCCGCCAGCGGCGGGCTTCGGCGTAACGGCTGTACATACGGAACAGATCGCCTGCGAACAGCGCCGCTTCGTCGCCGCCGGTTCCGGCTCGGACTTCGAGGAAGGCGTTACGTTCGTCATCAGGATCTTTTGGCAGTAACAGAACCTGTAATTGCTGTTCCAGTTGCTCGCTTTTTTCTTTAGCTTTGCGCAGTTCATCCTGCGCCATCTCACGCATTTCAGGATCATCGAGCATCATCTGTGCGGTTTCGATATCTTCCTGAACCTGTTGCCAGTCGGTAAAACAGCGCGAAACATCACTTAACTGCGCATATTCGCGTGATAATGCGCGAAAACGTTCCTGGTCGGCGATAGTTTGCGCGTCACCCAGCAACGCCTGAACTTCTTCATGGCGTTCATGCAGGGCTTCCAGTTTGGCAACGATAGAAGGCTTCATAGGCGTAAATGCACCCTGTAAAAAAAGAAAATGATGTACTGCTACTCCAGCCCGAGGCTGTCGCGCAGAATATTCAGGCGTTCGTTATCCCCGTCACGGGCGGCCTGTTGAAGTGATTTCGTTGGCGCATGGATCAAGCGGTTAGTCAGTTTCCATGCCAGATCCTGCATAATGGCTTGCGCGTCGCCGCCCTGCTCAAGGGCCGCTAACGCTTTGGCGGTTAACTCATCGCGAACGTGCTCTGCCTGGCTGCGATACTCGCGAATGGTTTCGCTGGCGCTTTGTGCTCGCAGCCACGCCATAAATTCGCTGGTTTCCTGAGCGACAATAGTTTCCGCCTCAACCGCTGCGGCTTTACGCTGCGCCAGGTTGTGCGAAATGATGCTTTGCAGATCGTCCACACTATAAAGATAAGCATTCGCCAGTTTGCCAACTTCCGGCTCAACATCGCGCGGAACGGCAATATCCACCAACAGCATTGGTTGGTTACGACGACTTTTTAATGCGCGCTCCACCATGCCTTTCCCGATAATCGGTAACGGGCTGGCGGTGGAACTGATGATGATATCGGCTTCGCGCAGACGTTCGTCGATCTCACTCAGGGCAATCACTTCCGCGCCAACTTCATCTGCCAGAATTTGGGCACGTTCGCGAGTGCGGTTGGCGATAATCATCTTCTGTACTTTATGTTCGCGCAGATGACGCGCTACCAGCTCGATGGTTTCGCCCGCGCCTACCAGCAACACTGTGACCGTAGAGAGCGATTCAAAGATCTGCCGCGCCAGCGTACAAGCCGCAAAAGCGACAGACACAGCACTGGCACCGATATCTGTTTCAGTGCGAACGCGTTTCGCTACAGAGAAAGATTTCTGGAACATGCGTTCCAGTTCGCTGGCCTTCATATGACCTTTTTGCGAATCGGCAAACGCTTTTTTAACCTGACCGAGGATCTGCGGCTCCCCAAGAACCAGTGAATCCAGGCCGCTGGCAACACGCATTAAATGGCTAACCGCGTCGTTATCCTGATGCCAGTAGAGGCTTTTACGCAGATCTTCTTCATTAAGATTGTGATAATCGCAAAGCCAGCGGATTAACGCCTCTTGCAGGTTATCCTGCTCTTCAACGCTAAGATAAAGTTCCGTGCGGTTGCACGTCGACAGCACCACGCCGCCCTGCACCATCGGCTGCGCAAGCAGGCTGTCAAGCGCCTGATCGAGCTTATCCGGCGAAAACGATACACGTTCTCGCAGCGATACAGGTGCCGTTTTATGGTTGATACCGAGTGCTAAAAGGGTCATGTCTGCGGGAAATAATACCAACGTTGATAGAGTTAGTCTGCTTGCATCATACAGGATGCGTAAGATCAATAAAAGAGAGCGCCCCCTTTTGGAGTAATTGCCGAAAGCCGTTAGATTCTGGCAATTAAGACAACTTGAACATAGACGATAGCGGACGGTAACGCTAGCATTAAGGGTTATAACTGCAACGTATCTCAAGGACTTGTCATCACTATGCCCCTGCCCGATTTTCGTCTTATCCGCCTGCTACCGCTGGCTGCTCTTGTGCTCACTGCCTGTTCCGTTACCACGCCCAAAGGTCCTGGCAAAAGCCCGGATTCGCCACAATGGCGTCAGCATCAGCAAGACGTGCGCAATCTTAATCAGTATCAGACTCGCGGCGCGTTCGCTTATATTTCTGACCAACAAAAAGTGTACGCCCGCTTTTTCTGGCAGCAAACCGGCCAGGATCGCTACCGTCTGCTGCTCACTAACCCATTGGGCAGCACGGAACTGGAGCTGAATGCTCAACCGGGTAACGTGCAGTTAGTCGACAATAAAGGTCAGCGTTATACCGCCGATGACGCCGAAGAGATGATTGGCAAATTGACCGGAATGCCAATTCCGCTCAACAGCTTGCGCCAGTGGATTTTAGGTTTACCGGGTGATGCAACCGACTACAAACTGGACGACCAGTACCGCCTGAGCGAAATTACCTACAGCCAGAATGGCAAAAACTGGAAGGTTGTTTATGGTGGTTATGACACCAAAACGCATCCTGCGATGCCAGCCAATATGGAACTCACCGACGGTGGTCAACGCATCAAGTTAAAAATGGATAACTGGATAGTGAAATAATGCGGACACAGTGGCCCTCTCCGGCAAAACTTAATCTGTTTTTATACATTACCGGTCAGCGTGCGGATGGTTACCACACGCTGCAAACGCTGTTTCAGTTTCTTGATTACGGCGACACCATCAGCATTGAGCTTCGTGACGATGGGGATATTCGTCTGTTAACGCCCGTTGAAGGCGTGGAACATGAAGATAACCTGATCGTTCGCGCAGCGCGATTGTTGATGAAAACTGCGGCAGACAGCGGGCGTCTTCCGACGGGAAGCGGTGCGAATATCAGCATTGACAAGCGTTTGCCGATGGGCGGCGGTCTCGGCGGTGGTTCATCCAATGCCGCGACGGTCCTGGTGGCATTAAATCATCTCTGGCAATGCGGGCTAAGCATGGATGAGCTGGCGGAAATGGGGCTGACGCTGGGCGCAGATGTTCCTGTCTTTGTTCGGGGGCATGCCGCGTTTGCCGAAGGCGTTGGTGAAATACTAACGCCGGTGGATCCGCCAGAGAAGTGGTATCTGGTGGCGCACCCTGGTGTAAGTATTCCGACTCCGGTGATTTTTAAAGATCCTGAACTCCCGCGCAATACGCCAAAAAGGTCAATAGAAACGTTGCTAAAATGTGAATTCAGCAATGATTGCGAGGTTATCGCAAGAAAACGTTTTCGCGAGGTTGATGCGGTGCTTTCCTGGCTGTTAGAATACGCCCCGTCGCGCCTGACTGGGACAGGGGCCTGTGTCTTTGCTGAATTTGATACAGAGTCTGAAGCCCGCCAGGTGCTAGAGCAAGCCCCGGAATGGCTCAATGGCTTTGTGGCGAAAGGCGTTAATCTTTCCCCATTGCACAGAGCCATGCTTTAAGCCGGGCAAGCTGAGTTTCGGTGACAACGTCACCTTGTTCCAGACGTTGCATCGCGCTCTTTAATACACTGCCTGGAAAGGATCATGCCTGGCCCGCACAGTTTTCGGCAGATTCTTTCCACCAATGGACGCATGCCTGAGGTTCTTCTCGTGCCTGATATGAAGCTTTTTGCTGGTAACGCCACCCCGGAACTAGCACAACGTATTGCCAACCGCCTGTACACTTCACTCGGCGACGCCGCTGTAGGTCGCTTTAGCGATGGCGAAGTCAGCGTACAAATTAATGAAAATGTACGCGGTGGTGATATTTTCATCATCCAGTCCACTTGTGCCCCTACTAACGACAACCTGATGGAATTAGTCGTTATGGTTGATGCCCTGCGTCGTGCTTCCGCAGGTCGTATCACCGCTGTTATCCCCTACTTTGGCTATGCGCGCCAGGACCGTCGCGTCCGTTCCGCTCGTGTACCAATCACTGCGAAAGTGGTTGCAGACTTCCTCTCCAGCGTCGGTGTTGACCGTGTGCTGACAGTGGATCTGCACGCTGAACAGATTCAGGGTTTCTTCGACGTTCCGGTTGATAACGTATTTGGTAGCCCGATCCTGCTGGAAGACATGCTGCAGCTGAATCTGGATAACCCAATTGTGGTTTCTCCGGACATCGGCGGCGTTGTGCGTGCCCGCGCTATCGCTAAGCTGCTGAACGATACCGATATGGCAATCATCGACAAACGTCGTCCGCGTGCGAACGTTTCCCAGGTGATGCATATCATCGGTGACGTTGCAGGTCGTGACTGCGTACTGGTCGATGATATGATCGACACTGGCGGTACGCTGTGTAAAGCTGCTGAAGCTCTGAAAGAACGTGGTGCTAAACGTGTATTTGCGTACGCGACTCACCCGATCTTCTCTGGCAACGCGGCGAACAACCTGCGTAACTCTGTAATTGATGAAGTCGTTGTCTGCGATACCATTCCGCTGAGCGATGAAATCAAATCACTGCCGAACGTGCGTACTCTGACCCTGTCAGGTATGCTGGCCGAAGCGATTCGTCGTATCAGCAACGAAGAATCGATCTCTGCCATGTTCGAACACTAATCGAACCCGGCTCAAAGACCCGCTGCGGCGGGTTTTTTTGTCTGTAATATCCATTTGTATGACCTATGCCTCCTTCACCTGCCATTTAGTTGACAGATGATGCGCTCACGGATGAAACATTATTGTGAACAAAATATTTTCCTCACATGTGATGCCTTTCCGCGCTCTGATCGACGCTTGCTGGAAAGAAAAATATACTGCCGCACGGTTTACCCGTGACCTGATTGCCGGGATAACCGTCGGGATTATTGCTATCCCGCTGGCGATGGCGTTGGCTATTGGTAGTGGTGTGGCACCCCAGTACGGTTTATATACCGCAGCTGTTGCGGGGATTGTCATTGCTCTGACGGGTGGGTCACGCTTTAGCGTTTCCGGTCCGACTGCGGCATTTGTGGTAATTATCTATCCCGTGTCGCAACAGTTTGGACTGGCAGGACTGCTGGTTGCGGCCTTGCTGTCGGGGATCTTTTTGATTCTGATGGGTCTGGCACGCTTTGGTCGCCTGATTGAGTATATTCCGGTTTCCGTCACCTTAGGTTTCACCTCGGGTATCGGGATCACCATCGGTACCATGCAGATTAAAGATTTTCTCGGTCTGCAAATGGCCCATGTCCCGGAACATTATCTACAAAAAGTCGGCGCATTATTTATGGCGCTGCCGACCATTAATGTGGGTGATGCTGCCATTGGCATTGTGACGCTAGGTATTCTTGTTTTTTGGCCGCGTCTGGGCATTCGTTTACCCGGTCACCTTCCGGCCTTGCTGGCTGGTTGCGCGGTGATGGGGATTGTTAACCTGCTCGGCGGACATGTTGCTACCATCGGTTCGCAATTCCACTACGTCCTGGCCGATGGTTCTCAGGGTAACGGTATTCCGCAACTGCTGCCGCAACTGGTGCTGCCGTGGGATCTGCCTAATTCAGAATTCACGCTAACCTGGGATTCTATTCGCACACTGCTGCCTGCGGCATTCTCAATGGCAATGCTCGGCGCAATCGAATCTCTGCTCTGCGCCGTGGTACTGGATGGTATGACCGGGACGAAACACAAGGCGAACAGCGAACTGGTTGGACAGGGACTGGGGAATATTATCGCTCCATTCTTTGGTGGTATTACCGCTACAGCTGCCATCGCGCGTTCTGCCGCTAACGTCCGTGCCGGGGCAACTTCCCCTATCTCAGCGGTGATCCACTCTATTCTGGTTATTCTTGCCCTGCTGGTACTGGCACCGCTGCTCTCCTGGCTGCCGCTTTCCGCTATGGCAGCCCTGCTGTTGATGGTGGCGTGGAACATGAGTGAAGCGCATAAAGTGGTCGACTTGCTGCGTCATGCACCGAAAGATGACATCATTGTCATGCTGCTGTGCATGTCGCTGACCGTGCTGTTTGATATGGTTATTGCCATCAGCGTGGGGATCGTGCTGGCATCGCTGCTGTTTATGCGTCGTATCGCACGTATGACTCGCCTGGCACCGGTAGTCGTAGATGTTCCAGACGATGTTCTGGTACTGCGCGTTATTGGCCCGCTGTTTTTTGCTGCTGCTGAAGGCTTGTTCACGGACCTGGAGTCACGTCTTGAAGGCAAACGGATTGTGATTCTGAAGTGGGATGCCGTTCCGGTACTTGATGCTGGTGGTCTTGATGCGTTCCAGCGTTTTGTGAAGCGTCTGCCCGAAGGATGTGAACTGCGCGTGTGCAACGTGGAATTCCAGCCACTGCGCACTATGGCTCGCGCAGGCATTCAACCAATCTCGGGACGCCTCGCGTTCTTCCCGAATCGTCGCGCGGCGATGGCGGATTTATAAGTACGAGATTGACCAGTCAGCGCAAACTGACTGGTCAGCAAACTGCATTATTTGTTAGCTATGACGGCGATTATCGCTACGGCGGCAACGTTTGTCATAGTGGCGAACCCACCAGTAACGGTCGCACACCTGTTCATGCCCGCCAACACGGGCACCCGCCAGCCAGAGAATGGCACCGACGAAAATACTTAGCACTGCACCATGTGCGAAATACTGGGGCATATTAAACTGTGGTAACTGGTTGAGGATTGAATACCCCACGCCGACCACCATTACCACCAGACCCAACCCCATGAGCACGTTACCGAGTAACGAAGCGTTTTTGCGTTTCATATGTCACCTCCGGAACTTTCTGGGTTGTAACAGGGAATACCCCTCTTCCTTATGTGTAAAGTATAGACAACACCCTGTGGGTTATGTGCGGGCGTGATCACAATTACAACCCTTATTTCAACAAAACTTTACAAATAAACGCCTGAACACCTTGACTTTCTAATAGCCCACTCAGGCAATTATTACGTTATCTGCATTTGATACGCAGTTTTTTGTCAAGCGGGGTCGCAACCAGTAAACTACGCGCCAGTTATGTACACACTCAGGACAAAAAAACGTGACGATTAAATTGATTGTCGGCCTGGCGAACCCCGGTGCTGAATACGCCGCAACGCGACATAATGCTGGTGCCTGGTTCGTTGACTTACTGGCAGAGCGTTTGCGCGCTCCGCTGCGCGAAGAGGCTAAATTCTTTGGTTATACTTCGCGAGTCACTCTTGGAGGCGAAGATGTCCGCCTGTTAGTCCCGACTACATTTATGAATCTCAGCGGCAAAGCCGTTGCGGCGATGGCCAGTTTTTTCCGCATTAATCCGGACGAAATTCTGGTGGCCCACGACGAACTGGATCTGCCTCCTGGCGTCGCCAAATTTAAATTGGGCGGTGGCCATGG
The DNA here is from genome assembly GCF_001743015.1 of Shigella sp. FC1567. Taxonomy (NCBI): domain Bacteria; kingdom Pseudomonadati; phylum Pseudomonadota; class Gammaproteobacteria; order Enterobacterales; family Enterobacteriaceae; genus Shigella; species Shigella sp. FC1567. Next base: position 1,903 of record NZ_MIIV01000025.1, on the reverse strand, counting down.
TGGTCACAATGGACTGAAAGACATCATCAGTAAATTGGGTAATAACCCTAACTTTCACCGTTTACGCATCGGAATCGGTCATCCGGGCGATAAAAATAAAGTTGTCGGTTTTGTGTTAGGCAAACCGCCTGTTAGTGAACAGAAGTTAATTGATGAAGCCATTGACGAAGCGGCGCGTTGTACTGAAATGTGGTTTACAGATGGCTTGACCAAAGCAACGAACCGATTGCACGCCTTTAAAGCGCAATAAGTCGTTGTCTGCGGCATTTTTGCCGAGTGCCGTGTATAATAGGCAAAGTTATTTCCATTTCTGCAATCTGTTAGCAATAACAGGTTGATTATTAAGATATTAAGGTGATTTAAATCATGGGATTCAAATGCGGTATCGTCGGTTTGCCCAACGTCGGGAAATCTACCCTGTTCAACGCGCTGACCAAAGCCGGTATTGAAGCGGCCAACTTTCCATTCTGCACCATTGAGCCGAACACAGGCGTCGTACCAATGCCTGATCCTCGCCTGGATCAACTGGCTGAAATCGTAAAACCGCAGCGTACGCTTCCCACGACCATGGAATTTGTCGATATCGCCGGTCTGGTAAAAGGCGCATCGAAAGGCGAAGGTCTGGGTAACCAGTTCCTGACCAACATCCGTGAAACCGAAGCGATCGGTCACGTTGTTCGCTGCTTTGAAAATGACAACATCATTCACGTTTCCGGCAAAGTTAACCCGGCTGACGATATTGAAGTTATCAACACCGAACTGGCGCTGGCAGACCTCGACACCTGCGAACGTGCGATTCATCGCGTACAGAAGAAAGCCAAAGGTGGCGATAAAGACGCGAAAGCTGAGCTGGCGGTCCTGGAAAAATGCCTGCCCCAGTTGGAAAATGCAGGTATGCTGCGCGCGCTGGATTTAAGCGCTGAAGAGAAAGCGGCTATTCGTTACCTGAGCTTCCTGACGCTGAAACCAACAATGTACATCGCCAACGTCAACGAAGACGGTTTTGAAAACAACCCATATCTTGACCAGGTGCGTGAAATCGCGGCGAAAGAAGGTTCTGTTGTGGTTCCGGTTTGTGCTGCTGTTGAAGCAGACATTGCCGAACTGGACGACGAAGAACGTGACGAGTTTATGCAGGAGCTTGGGCTGGAAGAGCCGGGCCTGAACCGTGTGATCCGTGCCGGTTATAAGCTGCTGAACCTGCAAACTTACTTCACCGCTGGGGTGAAAGAAGTGCGTGCATGGACCATTCCGGTTGGAGCAACCGCGCCGCAGGCAGCGGGCAAAATCCATACTGATTTTGAAAAAGGCTTTATCCGTGCACAAACCATCTCGTTTGAAGATTTCATCACTTACAAAGGTGAACAAGGCGCGAAAGAAGCAGGCAAAATGCGTGCAGAAGGTAAAGATTACATCGTGAAAGATGGCGATGTGATGAACTTCCTTTTCAACGTCTAATTAATTTATTGTCTCATGAGGTTTCGCTAAATCTCATGAAGAGCGCAAAAGTATATAAAATCCACGCAATTGCGTGGATTTTTCATTTCACCGAGTCGGTAATGGCTCCAACTTACTGATAGTGTTTTATGTTCAGATAATGCCCGATGACCTTGTCATGCAGCTCCACCGATTTTGAGAACGACAGTGACTTCCGTCCCAGCCTTGCCAGATGTTGTCTCAGATTCAGATTATGTCGCTCAATGCGCTGAGTGTAACGCTTGCTGATAACGTGCAGCTTTCCCTTCAGGCGTGATTCATACAGCGGCCAGCCATCCGTCATCCATACCACGACCTCAAAGGCCGACAGCAGGCTCAGAAGACGCTCCAGTGTGGCCAGAGTGCGTTCACCGAAGACGTGCGCCACAACCGTCCTCCGTATCCTGTCATACGCGTAAAACAGCCA
>NZ_MIIV01000024.1:0-13301 GCF_001743015.1 Shigella sp. FC1567 | reverse complement strand
TTTCTGGTGCGTACCGGGCTGAGAGGCGGTGTAAGTGAACTGTAGTTGCCATGTTTTACGGCAATGAGAGCAGAGATAGCGCTGATGTCCGGCAGTGCTTTTGCCGTTACGCACCACGCCTTCAGTAGCGGAGCAGGAAGGACATCTGATGGAAATGGAAGCCACGCAAGCACCTTAAAATCACCATCATACACTAAATCAGTAAGTTGGCAGCATTACCCAGCAAATCAGGGAAAATATGTCTGAGTTTGCACGTTGCCATTATGGGTATATACAAATCCCTCCAGTGACAACTTTCCGCGCCGACGGACCAGAAACTCCCGAAGAAGAAAAAGGTTACTGGTTTCATGCTTATCAACCCGAAGATCTTTGTACCATCCATAACCCAATGGGAGATTTGCAGGATTTTATCGCATTGGTTAAAGATGCTAAAAAATTTGGTATCGATATCATTCCTGATTATACATTTAACTTTATGGGAATCGGGGGTAGTGGTAAAAATGACCTGGATTATCCCTCTGCTGATATACGAGCGAAGATCAGTAAAGATATAGAAAGCGGTATCCCTGGCTATTGGCAAGGTCAGGTTTTGATTCCATTCATTAAAGATCCAGTAACAAAAGAACGTAAACAAATCCATCCAGAAGATATACATCTCACTGCAAAAGACTTCGAAGCAAGTAAAGATAACATCTCTAAGGATGAATGGGAAAACCTCCATGCATTAAAAGAAAAGCGTTTAAATGGAATGCCTAAAACAACACCCAAAAGTGGCCAGGTTATTATGTTGCAAAATCAATACGTTCGAGAAATGCGAAAATATGGCGTACGAGGTTTACGTTATGATGCGGCAAAACACTCAAAACATGAACAAATAGAGAGGTCGATAACCCCACCGCTTAAAAATTATAATGAGCGGTTACACAATACTAATTTATTTAACCCAAAATATCAAAAAAAAGCCGTTATGAATTACATGGAATACCTGGTAACTTGTCAGTTGGATGAACAACAAATGTCATCACTGCTTTATGAGAGAGATGATTTAAGTGCCATTGATTTTTCTTTACTCATGAAAACGATAAAAGCCTTTTCATTTGGTGGAGATCTCCAAACCCTTGCATCAAAACCGGGTTCCACAATCTCAAGTATCCCATCAGAAAGACGGATATTGATTAACATTAACCACGATTTTCCTAACAATGGTAATCTTTTCAATGACTTTCTATTTAACCATCAACAAGATGAACAATTAGCAATGGCATATATGGCCGCTCTCCCGTTCAGCAGACCTTTAGTTTACTGGGATGGCCAAGTATTAAAATCAACGACTGAAATTAAAAATTATGATGGGTCCACGCGTGTCGGCGGTGAGGCGTGGCTTAATAAAGGTTGCTCTACCTATCAGCAGCTCTACAATGAATTCCACGCATTATATATAGATAAAGCAGGAATATGGAGCGCATTTGAGGGTGTATTTGCAACTAAAAACGTTCTGGCCTTTAGTCGTGGGGATTCTGTGAACATTAATCACTCTCCTCATGATGGGCTAGTTATAATAAATAAAGGAAACGAAGAAGTTGAAGGTACCTGGCCTAACAAATTGCAACCTGGAATATACAAAAACATGGGGAGTAATAGCGTTAACATTATTATTAATAATACCCGAAAAATTATCCTCCCTGGTAAAGTATTTACGCTTAGAGGCGGAACTCTAAATATCAATATTCCTGGGCGTAGCGCTCTTCTTTTAGGGAAAACAGGAGAACCGCCGAACTATCTCTATTTATAATTTAATGTTATATCTGCCCCGATAAAACGGGGGCAGATAATATGTTTAGTTTACTAACGGTCATTTTGCAGTGAAGCCATTTACTGTTTTTTATCGACCAGATAATCTGTTCTCTAATGTTAACTCCCCCTAACCTGTTGCTTTAGTTATTCATTTCCTGTCTCACTTTGCCTTAATACCCTACGTTAAATGTTACTAATTTGTTGTTTTTGATCACAATAAGAAAACAATATGTCGCTTTTGTGCGCATTTTTCAGAAATGTAGATATTTTTAGATTATGGCTACGAAATGAGCATCGCCATGTCACCCTACATCTCATAAGAGGATCGCTTCTGATGAATGCACTGATCGCCGTACAAAATAACGCTGTCGATTCAGGCCAGGACTATAGCGGATTCACTCTCATCCCGTCGGCGCAATCCCCGCGTCTGCTGGAACTCACCTTCACCGAACAGACGACCAAACAGTTTCTCGAACAGGTTGCCGAATGGCCCGTGCAGGCGCTGGAGTACAAATCGTTTCTGCGTTTTCGGGTAGGCAAAATTCTTGACGATCTGTGTGCGAATCAGCTGCAACCATTGCTGTTGAAGCCCCTGCTAAACCGTGCTGAAGGTGCGCTGTTGATCAATGCGGTGGGTATCGATGATGTGGCGCAGGCAGATGAGATGGTGAAGCTGGCAACGGCGGTAGCGCATCTGATTGGTCGCTCAAATTTCGATGCGATGAGCGGTCAGTATTACGCGCGTTTCGTGGTGAAAAATGTCGATAACTCAGACAGCTATCTGCGTCAGCCGCACCGCGTGATGGAACTGCACAACGACGGCACGTATGTCGAAGAGATCACCGATTACGTGCTGATGATGAAAATCGATGAGCAAAACATGCAGGGTGGAAATTCGTTGCTGCTGCATCTCGATGACTGGGAACATCTGGACCACTATTTCCGCCATCCACTGGCGCGTCGCCCGATGCGCTTTGCCGCGCCGCCGAGCAAAAACGTCAGCAAAGATGTTTTCCATCCAGTGTTCGACGTTGATCAACAGGGTCGCCCGGTGATGCGCTATATCGACCAGTTCGTCCAGCCAAAAGATTTTGAAGAAGGCGTGTGGTTGAGCGAGCTTTCCGATGCCATTGAAACCAGCAAAGGCATTCTTTCTGTACCCGTTCCCGTTGGCAAATTCCTGTTGATAAACAACCTGTTCTGGCTGCACGGTCGCGACCGCTTTACTCCGCACCCGGATCTGCGCCGTGAACTGATGCGTCAGCGTGGCTATTTCGCTTACGCCACTCACCACTACCAGACGCATCAGTAAGCGCAAAGGAATTGAGCGGATGTATGATTTTGTGATTATTGGCGGCGGCATCATCGGCATGTCGACCGCCATGCAACTGATTGATGTTTATCCGGATGCCCGCATTGCGTTGCTGGAAAAAGAGTCCGGCCCGGCCTGTCACCAGACGGGCCACAACAGCGGCGTGATCCATGCCGGGGTCTATTACACGCCCGGCAGCCTGAAGGCGCAGTTTTGCCTGGCGGGAAACCGCGCCACCAAAGCCTTTTGCGATCAAAACGACATTCGCTATGACAACTGCGGCAAGATGCTGATCGCCACGTCCGATCTCGAAATGGAACGGATGCGCGCGTTGTGGGAACGCACGGCGGCGAACGGTATCGAGCGCGAGTGGTTAAACGCCGAGGAACTGCGCGAGCGCGAACCGAATATCACCGGGCTCGGCGGCATTTTTGTGCCGTCCAGCGGCATTGTCAGCTATCGCGAAGTCACAGCGGCAATGGCAAAAATCTTCCAGGCCAGAGGCGGTGAGATTATTTATAACGCCGAAGTCAGCGCCCTCAGTGAGCATAAAAACGGCGTGGTCGTCCGAACCCGTCAGGGCGGCGAATATGAAGCATCGACGCTGATTAGCTGTTCCGGGCTGATGGCTAACCGGCTGGTGAAAATGCTCGGCCTCGAACCGGGTTTTATTATCTGCCCGTTCCGTGGCGAGTATTTCCGCCTTGCGCCGGAGCATAACCAGATTGTTAACCATCTGATTTACCCCATCCCTGACCCGGCAATGCCGTTTTTGGGCGTGCATCTCACCCGCATGATCGACGGCAGCGTGACCGTCGGGCCAAACGCGGTGCTGGCTTTTAAACGCGAAGGCTATCGCAAGCGCGACTTCTCATTTAGCGACACGCTGGAAATTTTAGGCTCGTCGGGGATTCGCCGGGTGCTGCAAAACCATCTACGCTCAGGACTGGGCGAGATGAAAAACTCGCTGTGCAAAAGCGGCTATCTGCGGCTGGTGCAAAAGTATTGTCCCCGGCTTTCGTTAAGCGATCTCCAGCCCTGGCCCGCCGGTGTGCGGGCGCAGGCGGTATCGCCGGACGGCAAGCTGATTGACGATTTTCTGTTTGTCACCACCCCGCGCACGATCCACACCTGCAATGCGCCCTCCCCGGCAGCGACATCAGCAATTCCTATTGGTGCGCATATTGTCAGCAAGGTACAAACGCTGTTGGCAAGCCAGAGTAACCCCGGACGCACGCTGCGAGCGACACGTAGTGTGGATGCCTTACACGCCGCATTTAATCAATAACCTTTGAAAACAGGACGTAACAATGAAACTTAACGACAGTAACTTATTCCGCCAGCAGGCGTTGATTAACGGGGAATGGCTGGACGCCAACAATGGCGGGATCATCGACGTCACCAATCCGGCGAACGGCGACAAGCTGGGTAGCGTGCCGAAAATGGGCGCTGATGAAACCCGCGCCGCTATCGACGCCGCCAACCGCGCCCTGCCCGCCAGGCGTGCGCTCACCGCCAAAGAACGCGCCAACATTCTGCGCAACTGGTTCAATTTGATGATGGAGCATCAGGACGATTTAGCGCGCCTGATGACCCTCGAACAGGGCAAACCACTGGCCGAAGCGAAAGGCGAAATCAGCTACGCTGCCTCTTTTATTGAGTGGTTTGCCGAAGAAGGCAAACGTATTTATGGCGATACCATTCCCGGTCATCAGGCCGATAAGCGCCTGATTGTTATCAAGCAGCCGATTGGCGTTACCGCAGCTATCACGCCGTGGAACTTCCCGGCGGCGATGATTACCCGTAAAGCCGGTCCGGCGCTGGCGGCAGGCTGCACCATGGTGCTGAAGCCCGCCAGTCAGACACCGTTCTCTGCGCTGGCGCTGGCGGAGCTGGCGATTCGCGCGGGCATTGCGGCTGGCGTGTTTAACGTGGTCACCGGTTCGGCAGGCGCGGTCGGTAATGAACTGACCAGCAACCCGCTGGTACGCAAACTGTCGTTTACCGGTTCGACCGAAATTGGCCGACAGTTAATGGAACAGTGCGCGAAAGACATCAAAAAAGTGTCGCTGGAGCTGGGCGGCAACGCGCCGTTTATCGTCTTTGACGATGCCGATCTCGATAAAGCCGTGGAAGGCGCGCTGGCCTCGAAATTCCGCAACGCCGGGCAAACCTGCGTCTGCGCCAACCGTTTGGCGTGTATGACCGCTTTGCCGAAAAATTGCAGCAGGCGGTGAGCAAACTGCACATCGGCGACGGGCTGGATAAAGGCGTCACCATCGGGCCGCTGATCGATGAAAAAGCGGTAGCAAAAGTGGAAGAGCATATTGCCGATGCGCTGGAGAAAGGTGCGCGTGTGGTTTGCGGCGCTAAAGCGGATGAACGCGGCGGCAACTTCTTCCAGCCGACCATTCTGGTGGACGTGCCGGCCAACGCCAAAGTGTCGAAAGAAGAGACGTTCGGCCCCCTCGCCCCGCTGTTCCGCTTTAAAGATGAAGCCGATGTGATTGCGCAAGCCAATGACACCGAGTTTGGCCTTGCCGCCTATTTCTACGCCCGTGATTTAAGCCGCGTCTTCCGCGTGGGCGAAGCGCTGGAGTACGGCATCGTCGGCATCAATACCGGCATTATTTCCAATGAAGTGGCCCCGTTCGGCGGCATCAAAGCCTCGGGTCTGGGTCGTGAAGGTTCGAAGTATGGCATCGAAGATTACTTAGAAATCAAATATATGTGCATCGGTCTTTAACTGGAGAATGCGAATGAACAGCAATAAAGAGTTAATGCAGCGCCGCAGTCAGGCGATTCCCCGTGGCGTTGGGCAAATTCACCCGATTTTCGCTGACCGCGCGGAAAACTGCCGGGTGTGGGACGTTGAAGGCCGTGAGTATCTTGATTTCGCGGGCGGGATTGCGGTGCTCAATACCGGGCACCTGCATCCGAAGGTGGTGGCCGCGGTGGAAGCGCAGTTGAAAAAACTGTCGCACACCTGCTTCCAAGTGCTGGCTTACGAGCCGTATCTGGAGCTGTGCGAGATTATGAATCAGAAGGTGCCGGGCGATTTCGCCAAGAAAACGCTGCTGGTTACGACCGGTTCCGAAGCGGTGGAAAACGCGGTAAAAATCGCCCGCGCCGCCACCAAACGTAGCGGCACCATCGCTTTTAGCGGCGCGTATCACGGGCGCACGCATTACACGCTGGCGCTGACCGGCAAGGTGAATCCGTACTCTGCGGGCATGGGGCTGATGCCGGGTCATGTTTATCGCGCGCTTTATCCTTGCCCGCTGCACGGCATAAGCGAGGATGACGCTATCGCCAGCATCCACCGGATCTTCAAAAATGATGCCGCGCCGGAAGATATCGCCGCCATCGTGATTGAGCCGGTTCAGGGCGAAGGCGGTTTCTACGCCGCGTCGCCAGCCTTTATGCAGCGTTTACGCGCTCTGTGTGACGAGCACGGGATCATGCTGATTGCCGATGAAGTGCAGAGCGGCGCGGGGCGTACCGGCACGCTGTTTGCGGTGGAGCAGATGGGCGTGGCGCCGGATCTTACCACCTTTGCGAAATCGATCGCTGGCGGGCGTCACCGGGCGCGCGGAAGTGATGGACGCTGTTGCACCGGGCGGTCTGGGCGGCACCTATGCCGGTAACCCGATTGCCTGCGTGGCTGCGCTGGAAGTGTTGAAGGTGTTCGAGCAGGAAAATCTGCTGCAAAAAGCCAACGATCTGGGGCAGAAGCTAAAAGACGGATTGTTGGCGATAGCCGAAAAACACCCGGAGATCGGCGACGTACGCGGGCTGGGAGCGATGATTGCCATCGAGCTGTTTGAAGATGGCGATCACAGCAAACCGGACGCAAAACTCACCGCCGGGATCGTGGCACGCGCCCGCGATAAGGGCCTGATTCTTCTCTCCTGCGGCCCGTATTACAACGTGCTGCGCATCCTTGTACTGCTCACCATTGAAGACGCTCAGATCCGTCAGGGTCTGGAGATTATCGGTCAGTGTTTTGATGAGGCGAAGCAGTAGCACCGTCCCCATGCAGGAGGCGACGCTGCGCGTCTTGTCCGGCCTACGAGAATCCAGGTCGGATAAGGCGTTTACGCTGCATCCGACAATCTGTACGTGAACAGGAATAAATCTATGTCGGCCGGATAATGCGGAGCCGCTCTCCGGCAAAAAGAATCAATAACAATTAAACGCGTGACCCGGCGCGGGAAATGTCGGGGCGCTCTCCCAAGTGACACACTTTCGAGAGGATTCAGGATGGGGCAATCATCGCAACCACATGAGTTAGGCGGCGGGCTGAAATCACGCCACGTCACCATGTTGTCTATTGCCGGTGTTATCGGCGCAAGTCTGTTTGTCGGTTCCAGCGTCGCCATCGCCGAAGCGGGCCCGGCAGTATTACTGGCCTATCTGTTCGCCGGGCTACTGGTGGTTATGATTATGCGGATGTTGGCGGAAATGGCGGTTGCCACGCCCGATACCGGTTCGTTTTCCACCTATGCCGATAAAGCCATTGGTCGCTGGGCGGGCTATACCATCGGCTGGTTGTACTGGTGGTTTTGGGTACTGGTTATCCCGCTGGAAGCCAACATCGCCGCCATGATCCTGCACTCGTGGGTTCCAGGCATTCCCATCTGGTTATTTTCCCTCGTCATTACCCTTGCCTTAACTGGCAGTAATTTATTAAGCGTTAAAAACTACGGCGAATTTGAGTTCTGGCTGGCGCTGTGCAAAGTCATCGCTATCCTGGCCTTTATTTTCCTTGGTGCAGTCGCAATTAGCGGTTTTTACCCTTATGCCGAAGTGAGCGGGATCTCAAGATTGTGGGATAGCGGCGGCTTTATGCCCAACGGCTTCGGTGCGGTATTAAGCGCGATGTTGATCACCATGTTCTCGTTTATGGGCGCAGAAATTGTCACCATTGCCGCCGCGGAATCCGACACGCCGGAAAAACATATTGCCCGCGCCACTAACTCGGTTATCTGGCGTATTTCTATCTTCTATTTGTGCTCTATTTTTGTCGTCGTGGCATTAATTCCGTGGAATATGCCCGGACTAAAAGCCGTCGGTTCTTATCGCTCGGTACTGGAATTGCTCAATATTCCCCATGCGAAATTAATCATGGACTGTGTGATATTACTTTCCGTAACCAGCTGCCTGAACTCGGCGCTGTATACCGCTTCCAGGATGCTCTACTCCTTAAGCCGTCGCGGAGATGCGCCTGCGGTAATGGGTAAAATCAACCGCAGTAAAACCCCGTACGTGGCGGTGTTACTCTCCACCGGCGCGGCATTCTTAACGGTGGTGGTGAACTATTACGTGCCTGCGAAGGTATTTAAATTTCTGATCGACAGCTCCGGCGCTATCGCCCTGCTGGTTTATTTAGTCATCGCCGTTTCACAGTTGCGGATGCGCAAAATTCTGCGAGCAGAAGGAAGCGAAATTCGCTTGCGCATGTGGCTTTATCCCTGGCTCACCTGGCTGGTCATCGGCTTTATTACCTTTGTGTTGGTAGTGATGCTATTCCGCCCGGCGCAACAGTTAGAAGTGATCTCCACCGACTTATTAGCAATAGGGATTATCTGTACCGTGCCAATTATGGCGGCTGGAATAAGCTGATAATGTGGCAAAAAACACCCGTTCATAATACGCGCTGATAATAATCAGGAGTCACACCATGACCATTACGTCTCTGGATGGCTATCGCTGGCTGAAGAACGATATTATTCGCGGTAATTTTCAACCGGATGAAAAATTACGGATGAGTTTGCTGACATCGCGTTATGCACTTGGCGTTGGGCCGTTGCGGGAAGCACTTTCTCAACTGGTGGCGGAACGGCTGGTCACGGTGGTGAATCAAAAAGGGTATCGGGTGGCGTCTATGTCAGAGCAGGAGCTGCTCGATATTTTCGATGCCCGCGCCAATATGGAAGCGATGTTAGTGAGTCTGGCGATTGCCCGCGGTAGCGATGAGTGGGAGGCAGACGTTCTCGCAAAAGCGCATCTGCTCAGTAAGCTGGAAGCCTGTGACGCCAGCGAGAAAATGCTTGATGAGTGGGATCTGCGTCATCAGGCGTTTCATACAGCAATTGTGGCGGGCTGTGGTTCTCACTATTTGCTGCAAATGCGTGAACGGTTGTTTGATCTGGCGGCGCGCTATCGATTTATCTGGCTGCGGCGAACGGTGCTTTCGGTAGAAATGCTGGAGGATAAACACGATCAGCACCAGACCCTGACTGCGGCGGTACTGGCGCGAGATACCGCGCGCGCCAGTGAGTTAATGCGCCAGCATTTACTGACGCCAATTCCCATTATCCAGCAGGCGATGGCTGGCAATTAACTACTCTTCCGGAATACGCAACACTTGCCCCGGATAAATTTTATCCGGGCTTTTTAGCATCGGTTTATTCGCTTCGAAGATTTTATTGTACAGATTAGCGTTACCGTAGACCTGTTTGGAAATGGCACTCAGAGTGTCGCCAGACTTAACGGTATAAAACTGGCTGGCAGTGGCTGGTGTCGCCGTTTTCACCTGATCATCAACACTGGCAATACCGGAAATATTCCCCACCGCAACAAGGATTTTCTCCTTCGCCTCCTGACTCAGGCCGTCACCAGTGACCGTCGCTTTGCCGTCGGCAATTTGAATGTTCACTTTATCGGCATCAGGTATACCGGTTTTGCTCAGATGCTCCTGCACCTTCTTCGCCTGATCGTCTTTATCGTGCTGACCTGTAACCGCGTCCCAGAGTTTTTCTCCGGCATCTTTCACAAAATTGAACAGACCCATAGCTACCTCATTCGTTAACGGAAACACTCAGAAAGTGTAGCAGAGGAACGCGGCGCGTTAACGCCGCGGGGGGGAGCACAGGTTTAATCGCGGGTTTGCACCCAGAACGCGTGAATCAAACCGGGGATATACCCAAGCAGTGTCAGCAGAATATTAATAATGAACGCCCAACCGAACCCTTTACCGAGCAGCACGCCGAGCGGCGGCAGAATGATGGTGATGACGATTCTCCAGAAACCCATATGTACTCCCTATAAGAAAATTACTCATTGTTTAAAAAGAGATTTTATCTCTTAAGCGTAGTAATTTTAGCGGAGCCTGCCAGTTTCAGCTTACGCTTTTACTCTCATTTACGCTGCTGAGGCTGGTATATGTTGCATTTTTAGTTTAGAGTTTACTTAATTTAGAAAATACTTAAATAAATATGACTGAACTCGCGCAATTACAGGCCAGTGCCGAACAGGCAGCGGCCTTATTGAAAGCAATGAGCCATCCTAAACGATTGCTGATTCTGTGCATGCTTAGCGGTTCCCCCGGCACCAGCGCGGGAGAGCTGACGCGCATTACCGGACTGAGTGCCTCTGCGACATCACAGCATCTCGCTCGTATGCGGGACGAAGGGCTTATCGACAGCCAACGGGATGCCCAACGCATTCTATATTCCATTAAAAATGAGGCGGTAAATGCCATTATCGCCACCCTGAAAAATGTCTATTGTCCGTAAGGAGTCACTATGGCTTTGACAACCATTTCGCCGCATGATGCACAAGAATTAATCGCACGCGGCGCAAAGTTAATCGATATTCGTGACGCTGATGAATATCTTCGTGAACATATTCCTGAAGCAGATCTGGCTCCATTATCCGTGCTGGAACAGTCAGGTCTTCCACCTAAATTACGTCGCGAGCAAATTATATTCCACTGCCAGGCAGGTAAACGCACCAGTAATAACGCCGATAAATTAGCAGCGATTGCCGCCCCCGCAGAAATATTTTTACTCGAAGATAGGATTGATGGCTGGAAAAGAGCTGGATTGCCAGTAGCGGTAAATAAATCTCAACCCTTGCCGTTAATGCGCCAGGTGCAGATCGCTGCGGGTGGTTTAATATTAATCGGCGTTGTACTGGGTTATACCGTAAATAGCGGTTTCTTCTTATTAAGTGGCTTTGTTGGTGCCGGGTTACTGTTTGCAGGAATCAGCGGTTTTTGTGGAATGGCAAGGTTGTTAGATAAGATGCCGTGGAACCAACGAGCTTGAGAAGCGACGCCGGACGCGCCCTAGCAGCGACATCCGGCCTCAGTAATTAGATCAGGAAATCGTCGAGAGATTTACCTTCTGCCAGCGCCTGAGCAATTGGCTTCGGTGTACGGCCCTGACCGGTCCAGGTCTTAGTTTCACCGTTAACATCAGTGAATTTATATTTCGCCGGACGCGGCTGGCGTTTTTTACCAGCACGTGGTGCAGCAGCAGAGCTATTACCCAATAACTCTTCCGGGTTAATTCCGTCAGCTTTCATCAGCTCCAGCCAGGTGCTAATTTTTTCCTGACGCTCAGCCAGTTCACGCTGCTGCTGTTCTTCTTCTTCACGTCTTTCTTTAGTGACAACCCTGAATTTTTCGAGCATTTCTTCAAGAACGTCAATGGAGAATTCGCGAGCCATCGCACGGAGGGTTCGAATGTTATTTAAACTTTGTAACATTACGGACATAATAAAGAAAACCTTTTAACGCCAAAACAAAAAAGTATTTCGTCGCGTAGTGTAAGCGATCACTTATTATATTTCCACAAAATTTAATCTATTTACAGTCCTGCGCGAGATTATTTCAGCTGTTATTTTCTGAAACTCTCAGAATAATTTCAAGATTATATATTAGCCATTTTGATGAGTAATTTAGGTTATTGGTGAACAGAGTGGCGCTCTCTGCTCGCTAACTCCGCAAGCCTGATAAAACCGAAGTGAATAAAAATGCAATATAACAGAATAAAAGAAAACACCCCTCACTGGTGCTTTCTGCTGTTAATGTACATTTTCTGGCATCAAAAATGCTGTAAATGACCCGGTCACGACAAACACCGAATTCTCTACGCTTATAGCGTTACCTCACCCCCAAACTTTCATTAGTGAAATTAAAGGCAAGGTCATATCCAATTGATTTAATTGAAAATAAATCATATCGGCATGTAAAAATCCACAATGTACAAAAAACGAGCTGTTACGGAATATTTTATCTACAAAAACTGACTAAATAAAAGTTTTTCACTAATTGATTAGTCATAGCCAGCGATATACGCTATGCGAAAATGCAGATGGCAATGAGATCCACTGCTTTCATCTCCATTAACATCCCATTACGCTTTATTAAGGAGCATTAGCATGTTCTCACCGCAGTCACGCTTGCGTCATGCAGTTGCAGATACGTTCGCGATGGTTGTTTACTGTTCTGTCGTGAACATGTGTATTGAAGTTTTCCTCTCCGGAATGAGCTTCGAACAGTCTTTTTATTCCAGATTGGTAGCGATTCCGGTGAACATCTTAATTGCATGGCCATACGGTATGTACCGCGATCTGTTTATGCGCGCGGCACGCAAAGTTAGCCCGTCGGGCTGGATAAAAAATCTGGCTGATATCCTGGCTTATGTGACGTTCCAGTCACCGGTGTATGTGGCGATCTTGTTAGTGGTGGGCGCAGACTGGCATCAGATTATGGCGGCGGTCAGTTCAAACATCGTTGTTTCGATGTTGATGGGGGCGGTTTATGGCTACTTCCTCGATTATTGCCGCCGACTGTTTAAAGTCAGCCGTTACCAGCAGGTAAAAGCCTGACTCTTCTTTTCGCGACTGGCATCGCCAGTCGCGTCTTTAACTGGCTTCGCCAAATAAACCATTCAAATAACGTTCAAGCGCAACACGCGAACTGAAGCCATGCGGGATACCGTAATGCTCGTGTCGCTCGCCTGCTAAATAGAGCGGAAATTGCTGGTAATGATCGCAAGTTTTAATATCGGAAGCGGGGTCAGCCAGTGTTGAACTGCGTTCTTTTAATGTTGGATGAATTACCAGAGCGGTACGTCCCATTCGCGCTTCGCGATTAACATAGACATAATTTTCCCCACGGCGGTAACCATACGCTTTCTGGGTTACCACATCGACAGTAAAACCGACTTTTTCAAGTACGCGCGCCACCTCGTCTGGTCGTAAATACATATTTGATCCTCGTTATTTTCAACCGCGGGCCGGTAATGACTCCAACTTACTGATAGTGTTTTATGTTCAGATAATGCCCGATGACCTTGTCATGCAGCTCCACCGATTTTGAGAACGACAGTGACTTCCGTCCCAGCCTTGCCAGATGTTGTCTCAGATTCAGATTATGTCGCTCAATGCGCTGAGTGTAACG
>NZ_MIIV01000023.1:0-13319 GCF_001743015.1 Shigella sp. FC1567 | reverse complement strand
TGTCCAATGTGCATAAAAAAATCCGGAAACAAGTGAGCGTTTCCGGATTCTTACACAGCCACTGGATCGGTCAACTGATCCTTAACTGATCGGCATTACACCTTTTCGGTGGCGTTTTTTATCGCCCACGCACTACCAGCGCCTGGTCCAGCTCGCGATACGCTTCAACCAGTTTCTCTAGTGAAACGCGACTTAAACCGCTGGGATTTGGCAGCACCCAAATCTGCGTCGAACCAATGGTGAGCGTTTGTTTCCCCCACTGTGCACCGCGCTGGCTGAATCCCTGTTCATATGCTTGTTTGCCCAGAATCGCCAACGCCTGCGGCTGATAATCTTCAATTTTTTCAATCAGCTTACGCCCACCTGCGTGCAGCTCCTGCTTTGAAACTTCATTGGCTTGCACCGTTGGACGGTCTACCAGTTTGGTGACGCCACAACGATAATCCAGCAGATGCTGTGCCTCCTGCGGCTTCAACTGACGGTCGGTAAACCCGGCCTGATATATCACCTTCCAGAAGCGATTTGCTGGATGAGCAAAGGGAAAACCAGTCCCGGCGGATGAAAGCCCAGGGTTGATACCGCAAAACACGACCCGTAACCCTGGAGCCAAAATATCCTCAACCATATTTACTCCTTTCTAACATCACCAGGAAAAGTATAACGGATTGAAAATACATTGTTTATAAAAACAGCAGGCGCACGGTAATGGCTGGATTGCGACACGGAGTTACTTTATAATCCGCTACCATGGCCCCTTAGCTCAGTGGTTAGAGCAGGCGACTCATAATCGCTTGGTCGCTGGTTCAAGTCCAGCAGGGGCCACCAGATATAGCAAAGGCTGACGAGAAATCGTCAGCCTTTTTCTTTTTATATCTCAGTTACTTTGCGTGCCAGTAAGCCGCTGCACGTACCCGCTGTGGGTCATACTGTTCCGCTTCAAAGCGGCGGCTTAAATTCTTAACGACTTTACCTTCGCCGGTTATCCAGATGAAGTAATCATCGGCAGGGATTTGCATCTGCGCCAGACGCGCATCTACCGCCTGCTCATCATGTGCCAGCCATTCGATATTAAAACCATCAAGGTGCGCGAGATAATCCTGACAGGCGTTATCCCGCACGCTAACCAGCGCACTAACTTGCGGTTTAACGGCAAGTTTGCTCAACGTTTCCAGGCGGCGGCGCAGTGCGGGCATTCCGGATTCATCGCAGACATACAGCTGATACGCGTAATCTTCCGGCACCACCAGCGAACCGCGCGGACCAGCCACCGTAAGTTTATCGCCCGGTTGCGCCTGCATCGCCCAGCCGCTGGCGCCCCCACCGTCGTGAATAAAGAAATCGATCGCCAGTTCATGGCGTAGTTCGTCATACAGCGGCGTATAGTCACGCGACGGTGGGCGTGGTCCTTCCGGCCAGACGATGCCCTCTTCCGTTACCGTTGGCGGCACAAAGTGAGCGTCAGGTTGAGGAAAGAAGAGTTTGCTGTGATCGTCAAAGCCGCGCGATGTAAAACCGTCCAGCGCCTCGCCGCCGAGGACAATGCGCTGAAAACCGGCGCTGATGCGCTCAACGCGTAACACAGTCAGTTCACGGAAGCGCAGATCATTGCGAACGCGCTGCGGGTAGCGGGGGGAGTTATTCATTGTTATCGCCTTCGTGATGGTAATCAGATATATCTAAATAATTTTCGTAAATGATAATGATTGTTAATCATGATAAATGCAAGCGATTAGTAGAACTGATATGTCTATAGTCTGATAAGACGAACCGCCTCTTCTCAGGCATCATTACTCAACGCCGGATGCGGCGTGAACGCCTTATCCGGCCTACGTGTGAGATGAGTCCACATTTAAAAATCATTTTTATTCTTGCAAGAGTGCTCATATCAGATATAAATTAGATATATCTAATCAAGAAAAAGGAGGCTGATATGAGCCATCATCACGAAGGGTGTTGTAAACATGAAGGCCAGCCACGCCATGAGGGCTGCTGCAAAGGTGAGAAGTCAGAACACGAGCACTGCGGACACGGTCACCAGCATGAACACGGTCAATGCTGCGGTGGTCGCCACGGTCGCGGCGGCGGTCGTCGGCAACGTTTCTTTGGTCACGGTGAATTGCGTCTGGTGATTCTGGATATTCTCTCGCGCGATGACAGCCACGGTTACGAATTGATTAAAGCGATTGAGAATCTAACCCAGGGGAATTACACCCCAAGCCCGGGCGTCATCTACCCAACGCTGGATTTTCTGCAGGAGCAGTCGCTGATTACCATCCGCGAAGAGGAAGGTGGTAAGAAGCAGATTGCGCTGACCGAACAAGGCGCGCAGTGGCTGGAAGAAAACCGCGAACAGGTGGAGATGATTGAAGAACGCATCAAAGCGCGTTGCGTTGGCGCGGCGCTGCGCCAGAACCCGCAAATGAAGCGGGCGCTGGATAATTTTAAAGCGGTGCTGGATTTACGCGTCAACCAGAGCGATATCAGTGATGCACAAATAAAAAAGATCATTGCGGTGATCGACCGCGCCGCTTTTGATATTACGCAACTGGATTAATCGCCGCATCCGCCAGTGGCGCGGTGCAATTGCCGGATGCGACGCTTGACGCGCCTTATCCGGCCTACACCCACTACACACCCCGCAGGCCTGATAAGATGCGCCAGCATCGCATCAGGCATTGTGCTCCAACCGCCGGATCCGGCATACCGATTAATGCAGCACCGTCACCGCGTCTTCCAGTCGGCTGGCGCGGTGTTTCACCATCGCCGACACCTGCGCACTCTCTTCCACCAGCTCAGCATTTTTCTGGGTGATCAGGTTAAGCTCATCCACTGCACGGGTCAGGCTGGAAAGCCCATCGGCCTGTTCCAGCGTTGAATGGCTAATCTGGGCGATCAACTGGGTGACGTTTTTCACCTGTGCCACAATATCTTCCATCGTCCGTCCGGCGGCGTGTACCTGCTGCGAACCGGATTGCACCTTATCAGCACTGGCATCAATCAGCTTGCGAATATCGTTGGCAGCATTAGCGCTGCGGCTGGCTAAATGACGCACTTCCCCTGCCACCACTGCAAAACCTTTGCCCTGTTCGCCGGCACGCGCCGCTTCCACCGCCGCATTCAGGGCCAGAATATTGGTCTGAAACGCAATATCGTTAATCAGCGAAGTAATGGTGCCAATGCGCTGGGTACTGTCGGCGATATCGTCCATTGTCTTGATCACCGTGGTCATCGCCTCCCCACCCTGCACTGCCGCATTACTGGCGATGATAGAAAGTTTATCGGCAGCCGACGCCGTGGCAGAGTTCTGTTTCACCGACGCCGCCATTTGGTTCATGGTCGCCACCGTTTGCTGAACGTTATCAACTGTCTGCTGGGTATGTTCGTTCAGTTCATCGGTGCCTTTCGCCAGCGTCTCACTGCCATTTCTGACACTGGACACCTGGCTTGAGACATCGTTAATTAGCCAACGGCACATCAGGCCAAGCTGCCCTACCGCGCGTAATGTCAGCCCCAGCTCATCGCTGCGATTCAGGTGCTCAACACTATTACGCTCTCCGGTCGCCACCTTCAGTGCCTGACGGGCGACATTTTCTATCGGGCGCACAATCTGCCATTCAAAACAAGCGCTTGCCAACAATACCACTAACACACAGAGGAAATACGTCACCACCGGGGCAGCAACAAACCAAAGCATGGCCGCCAGCAAGATAAACATCAGGGTCATCACTCCACGCGCCCGCCAGCGAAGCGGTAATGAAGGCAGTTTACCCAGCCAGCCTTTACGCACCACCAGGCCTTTATGAATACGCTTACTGGTACGTCCGGCGTTCAGCGCTTTGTACAGCGGCTCCACCGCCGCAATCTCTTCATCCGTCGCCCGGGTACGAATCGACATATAGCCACTGATTTTTCCCTCGCGCACCATCGGTACCGCATTGGCCCGCACCCAATAATGGTCGCCATTTTTGCGGCGATTTTTCACGATGCCGCTCCAGGGCTCCCCTTTTTTCAGGGTGAACCACATATCCGCAAACGCCGCTTTTGGCATATCCGGGTGACGCACCATGTTGTGCGGCTGCCCTTGTAACTCTTGCAAGGTAAAGCCGCTCACCTGCACAAAAGTGTCATTAGCATGAGTGATATAGCTTTGCAGATCGGTAGTGGACATCAGAGTGGTATCGTCCGCCAGCGGGGTATTTTGCTGGGTGACATACGGATGAGAAGACATGTTCGCGTCCTATGCAGGTTATATGGTTGTTAACTTCTTGTCAGAGTTTATGTCGGCCCCGCTGCGGTTATCTTTAACCGATTAATTTGATTTAGATCGCAATTTGCGATTAAAGCACAAATCTAATTCCTTGATTTAAAATACTTTCACTCTGTTACTATACGAAAACGTTAATTATCTTGCCCAAAATCAGGCAATTATCGCCCTGAAAACGTGCATTTGCACAGCAATCATCAAATCCATACCCGACAAAAACCGTGCAAAATAACAACGAATGTTAACAAATAGCATTAAATACTGCGCAAATGATAACCACATTTGTGTTTATCCCGATTTTCGCGATCGCAGCCGGAGTGGCGCAATCCCTGCAATACTTAAATCGGTATCATGTGATACGCGAGCCTCCGGAGCATATTTTGAACAGGTTACCTTCGAGCGCATCGGCTTTAGCGTGCAGCGCCCACGCCCTGAATCTCATTGAGAAGCGAACGCTGGATCATGAGGAGATGAAAGCACTTAACCGAGAGGTGATTGAATACTTCAAAGAGCATGTCAATCCGGGGTTTTTAGAGTATCGCAAATCTGTTACCGCCGGCGGGGATTACGGAGCCGTAGAGTGGCAAGCGGGAAGTTTAAATACGCTTGTCGACACCCAGGGACAGGAGTTTATCGACTGCCTGGGAGGTTTTGGAATTTTCAACGTGGGGCACCGTAATCCAGTTGTGGTTTCCGCCGTACAGAATCAACTTGCGAAACAACCGCTGCACAGCCAGGAGCTGCTCGATCCGTTACGGGCGATGTTGGCGAAAACCCTTGCTGCGCTAACGCCCGGTAAACTGAAATACAGCTTCTTCTGTAATAGCGGCACCGAGTCCGTTGAAGCAGCGCTGAAGCTGGCGAAAGCTTACCAGTCACCGCGCGGCAAGTTTACTTTTATTGCCACCAGCGGCGCGTTCCACGGTAAATCACTTGGCGCGCTGTCGGCCACGGCGAAATCGACCTTCCGCAAACCGTTTATGCCGTTACTGCCGGGCTTCCGTCATGTGCCGTTTGGCAATATCGAAGCCATGCGCACGGCTCTTAACGAGTGCAAAAAAACCGGTGATGATGTGGCTGCGGTGATCCTCGAACCGATTCAGGGTGAAGGTGGCGTAATTCTGCCGCCGCCGGGCTATCTCACCGCCGTACGTAAGCTATGCGATGAGTTCGGCGCACTGATGATCCTCGATGAAGTACAAACGGGCATGGGGCGCACGGGCAAGATGTTCGCCTGCGAGCATGAGAACGTACAGCCGGATATCCTCTGCCTTGCCAAAGCGCTCGGCGGCGGCGTGATGCCGATTGGCGCGACCATCGCCACTGAAGAGGTGTTTTCAGTTCTGTTCGACAACCCATTCCTGCATACCACCACCTTTGGCGGCAACCCGCTGGCCTGTGCGGCGGCGCTGGCGACCATCAATGTGTTGCTGGAGCAGAACTTACTGGCTCAGGCTGAGCAAAAAGGCGATATGTTGCTGGACGGTTTCCGTCAACTGGCGCGGGAATATCCCGATCTGGTACAGGAAGCGCGTGGTAAAGGGATGTTGATGGCAATTGAGTTTGTTGATAACGAAATCGGCTATAACTTTGCCAGCGAGATGTTCCGCCAGCGCGTACTGGTGGCCGGAACGCTCAATAACGCCAAAACGATCCGCATTGAACCGCCACTGACACTGACCATTGAACAGTGTGAACTGGTGATCAAAGCGGCGCGTAAGGCGCTGGCGGCCATGCGAGTAAGTGTCGAAGAAGCGTAATATCAAATCGGATGGCGATACGACGTCGCCATCCGATCTTTTTATACGACGCGTACGCCCGCAGGCATCATCCGCTCCGGCGTTAACAACACGCTTTCACTGCCGTCATCGGTTTCCGCACACAACAGCATGCATTCCGACGTTTCACCACGCATTTTCGCTTTTTGCAGATTGCATAAGACCACCACCGTTTTCCCCATCAGCTCTTCTTCGCTGTAGTACGGCACCAGGCTGGTCACGGTTTGCAGTGTTTTTTCCCCCACATCAACCTGTACGATGTACAGCTTGTCGGCGTTTTCATGGCGTTTCACTTCCACAATCTTTCCGACGCGCATTTCCAGACGTGCAAAATCAGCGTAAGCCACGGTTTCCATTGTTTCCTTCCTTCGGGTAAAATTTTACTAAACTATAGCAAAAGTTTTTCTCAATCCTGTAGGCTAAAAATGGAGAATGCAGGCGTGATCACATTCGTGAGCCGCTGTGTTACCGTTACAGCGTCAAAGAAACGCGCTTTATTTACTGAAAACAGGTGACCCGATAAGTACTTCCTCTACAATGGGGGCGCACATCAGGGAAAGTAAAAAAGGTAAACATGGCAACACTAAAAGACATCGCAATCGAAGCTGGCGTATCCCTGGCGACAGTATCCAGGGTCTTAAATGACGATCCGACATTGAATGTGAAAGAAGAGACGAAACATCGCATTCTCGAGATCGCCGAAAAGCTGGAGTACAAGACCAGTAGTGCCCGCAAACTCCAGACAGGTGCAGTCAACCAACACCATATTCTGGCTATCTACAGCTACCAACAGGAGCTGGAGATCAACGATCCTTACTATCTGGCGATCCGCCACGGCATTGAAACTCAGTGCGAAAAGCTGGGCATTGAGCTCACCAACTGTTATGAACACAGCGGATTACCAGACATTAAAAACGTCACCGGTATTTTAATTGTCGGCAAACCCACGCCCGCCCTTCGCGCCGCCGCCTGTGCGTTGACCGACAATATCTGTTTTATCGACTTTCACGAACCCGGCAGCGGTTACGATGCGGTGGATATCGATCTGGCACGCATCAGTAAAGAAATCATCGACTTCTATATCAATCAGGGCGTTAATCGTATTGGTTTTATTGGCGGTGAAGATGAGCCAGGCAAAGCGGATATTCGTGAGGTCGCCTTTGCGGAATATGGCCGACTGAAACAAGTGGTACGCGAAGAGGATATCTGGCGCGGAGGCTTTTCCAGTTCGTCGGGTTATGAACTGGCAAAACAGATGCTGGCGCAGGAAGACTATCCGAAGGCACTGTTTGTTGCTTCCGATTCCATTGCTATCGGCGTACTGCGGGCAATTCATGAACGAGGCCTGAACATCCCACAGGATATTTCGCTTATCAGCGTTAACGATATCCCCACCGCGCGATTTACCTTTCCGCCGCTCTCCACCGTGCGCATCCATTCCGAGATGATGGGAAGTCAGGGCGTTAACCTGGTGTATGAAAAAGCCCGCGATGGTCGCGCGCTGCCGCTGTTAGTCTTCGTTCCCAGCAAATTAAAACTGCGCGGCACGACCCGTTAAATCCCCTTACACACTGTCCGGCAATCGTTTTTGCCGGACAGTGCTGCCGTTTATTTTCGTGATCCAGTTAAAGTAAATGCATTTATCTGCTACTTTTTAGTAAAAATTTTACTAAACTCCCCAGCAATTACACAAACTACCATCACCATGAATGGTTCCGATTTCTCTCTACCGGGAGGCCCTATGAATCGCTGGGAAAACATTCAGCTCACCCACGAAAACCGACTTGCGCCGCGTGCGTACTTTTTTTCATATGATTCTGTTGCGCAAGCGCGTACCTTTGCCCGCGAAACCAGCAGCCTGTTTCTGCCCTTAAGCGGTCAGTGGAATTTCCACTTTTTTGACCATCCGCTGCAAGTACCAGAAGCCTTCACCTCTGAGTTAATGGCTGACTGGGGGCATATTACCGTCCCCGCCATGTGGCAAATGGAAGGTCACGGCAAACTGCAATATACCGACGAAGGTTTTCCGTTCCCCATCGATGTGCCGTTTGTCCCCAGCGATAACCCAACCGGTGCCTATCAACGTATTTTCACCCTCAGCGACGGCTGGCAGGGTAAACAGACGCTGATTAAATTTGACGGCGTCGAAACCTATTTTGAAGTCTATGTTAACGGTCAGTATGTGGGTTTCAGCAAGGGCAGTCGCCTGACCGCAGAGTTTGACATCAGCGCGATGGTTAAAACCGGCGACAACCTGTTGTGTGTGCGCGTGATGCAGTGGGCGGACTCTACCTACGTGGAAGACCAGGATATGTGGTGGTCAGCGGGGATCTTCCGCGATGTTTATCTGGTCGGAAAACACCTAACGCATATTAACGATTTCACTGTGCGTACCGACTTTGACGAAGCCTATTGCGATGCCACGCTTTCCTGCGAAGTGGTGCTGGAAAATCTCGCCGCCTCCCCTGTCGTCACGACGCTGGAATATACCCTGTTTGATGGCGAACGCGTGGTGCACAGCAGCGCCATTGATCATTTGGCAATTGAAAAACTGACCAGCGCCAGCTTTGCTTTTACTGTCGAACAGCCGCAGCAATGGTCAGCAGAATCCCCTTATCTTTACCATCTGGTCATGACGCTGAAAGACGCCAACGGCAACGTTCTGGAAGTGGTGCCACAACGCGTTGGCTTCCGTGATATCAAAGTGCGCGACGGTCTGTTCTGGATCAATAACCGTTATGTGATGCTGCACGGCGTCAACCGTCACGACAACGATCATCGCAAAGGCCGCGCCGTTGGAATGGATCGCGTCGAGAAAGATCTCCAGTTGATGAAGCAGCACAATATCAACTCCGTGCGTACCGCTCACTACCCGAACGATCCGCGTTTTTACGAACTGTGTGATATCTACGGCCTGTTTGTGATGGCGGAAACCGACGTCGAATCGCACGGCTTTGCTAATGTCGGCGATATCAGCCGTATTACCGACGATCCGCAGTGGGAAAAAGTCTACGTCGAGCGCATTGTTCGCCATATCCACGCGCAGAAAAACCATCCGTCGATCATCATCTGGTCGCTGGGCAATGAATCCGGCTATGGCTGTAACATCCGCGCGATGTACCATGCGGCGAAAGCGCTGGATGACACGCGACTGGTGCATTACGAAGAAGATCGCGATGCTGAAGTGGTCGATATTATTTCCACCATGTACACCCGCGTGCCGCTGATGAATGAGTTTGGTGAATACCCGCATCCGAAGCCGCGCATCATCTGTGAATATGCTCATGCGATGGGGAACGGACCGGGCGGGCTGACGGAGTACCAGAACGTCTTCTATAAGCACGATTGCATTCAGGGTCATTATGTCTGGGAGTGGTGCGACCACGGGATCCAGGCACAGGACGACCACGGCAATGTCTGGTATAAATTCGGCGGCGACTACGGCGACTATCCCAACAACTATAACTTCTGTCTTGATGGTTTGATCTATTCCGATCAGACGCCGGGACCGGGCCTGAAAGAGTACAAACAGGTTATCGCGCCGGTAAAAATCCACGCGCGGGATCTGACTCGCGGCGAGTTGAAAGTCGAAAATAAACTGTGGTTTACCACGCTTGATGACTACACCCTGCACGCAGAGGTGCGCGCCGAAGGTGAAACGCTCGCGACGCAGCAGATTAAACTGCGCGACGTTGCGCCGAACAGCGAAGCCCCCTTGCAGATCACGCTGCCGCAGCTGGACGCCCGCGAAGCGTTCCTCAACATTACGGTGACCAAAGATTCCCGCACCCGCTACAGCGAAGCCGGGCATTCTATCGCCACTTATCAGTTCCCGCTGAAGGAAAACACCGCGCAGCCAGTGCCTTTCGCACCAAATAATGCGCGTCCGCTGACGCTGGAAGACGATCGTTTGAGCTGCACCGTTCGCGGCTACAACTTCGCGATCACCTTCTCAAAAATGAGTGGCAAACCGACATCCTGGCAGGTAAATGGCGAGTCGCTGCTGACCCGCGAGCCAAAGATCAACTTCTTCAAGCCGATGATCGACAACCACAAGCAGGAGTACGAAGGGTTGTGGCAGCCGAATCATTTGCAGATCATGCAGGAACATCTGCGCGACTTTGCCGTAGAACAGAGCGATGGTGAAGTGTTGATCATCAGCCGCACAGTTATTGCACCGCCGGTGTTTGACTTCGGGATGCGCTGTACCTACATCTGGCGCATCGCTGCCGATGGCCAGGTTAACGTGGCGCTTTCCGGCGAGCGTTACGGCGACTATCCGCACATCATTCCGTGCATCGGTTTCACCATGGGGATTAACGGCGAATACGATCAGGTGGCGTATTACGGTCGTGGACCGGGCGAAAACTACGCCGACAGCCAGCAGGCTAACATCATCGATATCTGGCGCAGCACCGTCGATGCCATGTTCGAGAACTATCCCTTCCCGCAGAACAACGGCAACCGTCAGCATGTCCGCTGGACGGCACTGACTAACCGCCACGGCAACGGTCTGCTGGTGGTTCCGCAGCGCCCAATTAACTTCAGCGCCTGGCACTATACCCAGGAAAACATCCACGCTGCCCAGCACTGTAACGAGCTGCAGCGCAGTGATGACATCACCCTGAACCTCGACCACCAGCTACTTGGCCTCGGCTCCAACTCCTGGGGCAGCGAGGTGCTGGACTCCTGGCGCGTCTGGTTCCGTGACTTCAGCTACGGCTTTACGTTGCTGCCGGTTTCTGGCGGAGAAGCTACCGCGCAAAGTCTGGCGTCGTATGAGTTCGGCGCAGGGTTCTTTTCCACGAATTTGCACAGCGAGAATAAGCAATGAGGATCATCGATAACTTAGAACAGTTCCGCCAGATTTACGCCTCTAGCAAGAAGTGGCAACGCTGCGTTGAAGCGATTGAAAATATCGACAACATTCAGCCTGGCGTCGCCCACTCCATCGGTGACTCATTGACTTACCGCGTGGAGACAGACTCCGCGACCGATGCGCTATTTACCGGGCATCGACGCTATTTTGAAGTGCATTACTACCTGCAAGGGCAGCAAAAAATTGAATATGCGCCGAAAGAGACATTACAGGTAGTGGAATATTATCGTGATGAAACTGACCGTGAATATTTAAAAGGCTGCGGAGAAACCGTTGAGGTCCACGAAGGGCAAATCGTTATTTGCGATATCCATGAAGCGTATCGGTTTATCTGCAATAACGCGGTCAAAAAAGTGGTTCTCAAAGTCACCATCGAAGATGGTTATTTCCATAACAAATAACAACTACGGCGGCAAAAGGAGTTTGCCGCCACCGCTACCCTACACATTTTCGGAGATGTGTTATGTCTGATACCAAACGTAATACAATCGGCAAATTCGGCTTGCTCTCGCTGACTTTTGCTGCCGTTTACAGCTTTAACAACGTTATCAATAATAATATTGAGCTTGGACTGGCCTCGGCACCGATGTTTTTCCTCGCGACGATTTTTTATTTTATTCCCTTCTGTCTGATCATCGCAGAATTTGTTTCGTTAAATAAAAACTCAGAAGCCGGTGTCTACGCGTGGGTAAAAAGTTCGCTGGGCGGACGTTGGGCATTTATTACTGCCTATACCTACTGGTTCGTAAACCTGTTCTTTTTCACCTCACTGTTGCCGCGCGTTATTGCTTATGCTTCGTATGCCTTCCTCGGATACGAATATATTATGACGCCGGTTGCCACCACCATTATCAGTATGGTGCTGTTCGCCTTCTCCACCTGGGTTTCCACCAACGGGGCGAAAATGTTGGGGCCAATTACCTCCGTCACTTCAACGCTGATGCTGCTGTTAACGCTCTCCTACATTTTACTGGCAGGTACGGCGCTGGTTGGCGGCGTACAGCCTGCTGACCCCATCACCGTTGACGCGATGATCCCGAACTTCAACTGGGCGTTCCTCGGCGTTACCACCTGGATCTTTATGGCCGCAGGTGGCGCGGAGTCCGTCGCTGTGTACGTTAACGACGTCAAAGGCGGTTCGAAATCGTTCGTTAAAGTGATCATCCTCGCCGGGATTTTTATCGGCGTACTGTATTCCGTCTCCTCGGTGCTGATTAACGTCTTCGTCAGCAGCAAAGAGTTGAAATTTACCGGCGGATCGGTGCAGGTATTCCATGGCATGGCGGCGTATTTTGGTCTACCGGAAGCGTTGATGAATCGCTTTGTCGGTCTGGTGTCCTTTACCGCGATGTTCGGTTCCCTGCTGATGTGGACCGCAACGCCGGTGAAAATTTTCTTCTCCGAAATCCCGGAAGGCATCTTTGGTAAGAAAACCGTCGAACTGAACGAAAACGGCGTTCCGGCGCGCGCAGCGTGGATCCAGTTCCTGATCGTCATCCCGCTGATGATTATCCCGATGCTCGGTTCCAATACCGTGCAGGATCTGATGAATACTATTATTAATATGACCGCCGCAGCGTCCATGCTTCCGCCGTTATTCATCATGCTGGCTTACCTGAATTTACGCGCCAAATTAGATCACCTGCCACGCGATTTCCGTATGGGCTCCCGCCGCACCGGTATTATCGTTGTTTCAATGCTGATTGCGATATTTGCCGTAGGGTTTGTCGCTTCGACATTCCCGACTGGCGCGAATATTCTGACCATCATTTTTTATAACGTCGGCGGTATTGTTATCTTCCTTGGCTTTGCGTGGTGGAAATACAGTAAATATATAAAGGGATTAACGGCTGAAGAGCGCCATATTGAAGCGACGCCAGCCAGCAATGTTGATTAAGCAGAATAATAAAAAATGAGCAGGCATTTTCCCTCTTCCTGGATGAGGAGAGGGAAAATAGTTTCTGCCTTTATATTTTTATAATTACAACGATAAAAGGCTGTACTTTTTCTTTAGCTCATGGATTAACACAATGAAATTAATCACTGCACCATGCAGAGCATTACTTGCTCTGCCGTTTTGCTACGCCTTTTCTGCGGCAGGAGAAGAAGCACGTCCGGCAGAACATGACGACACAAAAACACCCGCAATTACCTCGACATCTTCTCCTTCATTTCGTTGGTAATGCTGCCAACTTACTGATTTAGTGTATGATGGTGATTTTAAGGTGCTTGCGTGGCTTCCATTTCCATCAGATGTCCTTCCTGCTCCGCTACTGAAGGCGTGGTGCGTAACGGCAAAAGCACTGCCGGACATCAGCGCTATCTCTGCTCTCATTGCCGTAAAACATGGCAACTACAGTTCACTTACACCGCCTCTCAGCCCGGTACGCACCAGAAA
>NZ_MIIV01000022.1:0-41499 GCF_001743015.1 Shigella sp. FC1567 | reverse complement strand
GCCATTCATGGCCATATCAATGATTTTCTGGTGCGTACCGGGCTGAGAGGCGGTGTAAGTGAACTGTAGTTGCCATGTTTTACGGCAATGAGAGCAGAGATAGCGCTGATGTCCGGCAGTGCTTTTGCCGTTACGCACCACGCCTTCAGTAGCGGAGCAGGAAGGACATCTGATGGAAATGGAAGCCACGCAAGCACCTTAAAATCACCATCATACACTAAATCAGTAAGTTGGCAGCATTACCTGGTTGTGGAATAAAAAGGCCGGAGATATTCTCCGGCACTTTTATGTCAGGCAAGGCGTTCGTTGCCAGATGCGGCGTGAACGCCTTATCGCGCAGGTTTAGGGGCCAGTCCGGGCGTTTAACGTTTTTTGCCCATTGCCGCCGCCAGCGCATCCATCATCGCGCTATTACCGGCAGGCTGCGCTTCACGACCGCGTGGTTTGGCTGCCGGGCGGTTGTTTTGCGGGCGTTCATTACCGCCGCCGCGACGGGCGTTGGTTTCGCCAGGCTGCTCGTCCAGACGCATAGTCAGGGCGATACGTTTACGCTGAAGATCCACTTCCAGCACTTTCACCTTCACAATGTCGCCCGCTTTCACCACGGTATGCGGATCTTCCACAAACTTGTTCGACAATGAAGAGATGTGAACCAGGCCGTCCTGATGCACGCCGATATCGACAAACGCGCCAAAGTTGGTGACGTTGGTCACCGCACCTTCGAGGATCATACCCGGTTGCAGGTCGTTCATTGTCTCGACGCCATCGGCAAACTGAGCGGTTTTAAATTCCGGACGCGGATCGCGACCCGGTTTTTCCAGCTCTTTGATGATGTCAGTTACTGTCGGCACACCGAATTTTTCATCAGTAAAGTCAGACGCTTTCAGGTTACGCAGTTCGCTGCTGTTACCCATCAGATCTTTCAGTGCCTGCTGTGTTGCTGCCAGAATGCGTTCCACCACCGGATAGGCTTCTGGGTGGACGGTAGAAGCATCCAGCGGGTTATCACCGTGGTTAATGCGCAAGAAGCCCGCGCACTGCTCGAAGGCTTTCGGCCCCAGACGGCTGACTTTCAGCAGTTGCTGACGGTTCTGGAACTGGCCGTTCTCATCGCGCCAGGCCACGATGTTTTGCGCCATCATGCGCGTCAGGCCCGCCACGCGGGTTAACAGCGGAACAGAAGCAGTGTTGAGATCGACGCCAACGGCGTTTACGCAGTCTTCTACTACTGCGTCCAGTTTGCGGGCCAGTTGCGTCTGGCTGACGTCATGCTGATACTGACCTACGCCGATAGATTTCGGATCGATTTTCACCAGCTCCGCCAGCGGATCCTGCAAACGGCGGGCGATAGACACCGCGCCACGCAGCGAAACGTCGAGATCCGGGAACTCCTGCGCTGCCAGCTCGGAAGCTGAGTAAACCGACGCGCCAGCTTCGCTGACGATCACTTTCTGTGCGGTCACTTTCGGGAACTGCTTCTGCACGTCGAGATAGAAACGTTCAGTTTCGCGGGAAGCTGTACCGTTGCCGATCGCCACCAGTTCAACGTTATGTTTTTCACACAAGGCAGCAACGGTCATCGCTGCTTTTGCGGCTTGTCCGGTGTGCGGGTAAATGGTATCGGTCGCTACCAGTTTGCCAGTGGCATCGACCACCGCCACTTTTACCCCAGTACGCAGACCCGGATCGAGGCCCATCGTTGCACGCAGTCCGGCAGGGGCCGCCATCAGCAGATCGTGCAGGTTACGGGCAAAGACGTTGATTGCTTCATCTTCCGCGCGTTCGCGCACGGTACCCATCAGTTCGGTTTCCAGATGCATCAGCACCTTGATGCGCCAGGTCCAGCTCACTACGCCTTTGCGCCAGCTATCCGCCGGGGCATTGTTCAGGCGCAGGCCAAGGTGATCCATGATGATTTGCTCGCAATAGCTCTCTTTGGGCGGCTCATCGAACTGCGGATCGGCATTCAGCGAAAGCTGGAGTACGCCTTCGTTACGCCCACGGAACATCGCCAGAGCGCGGTGAGAAGGCACCGTGGACAACGGTTCGTGATGATCGAAATAGTCGCGGAATTTCGCCCCTTCCTCTTCTTTACCGCTCACCACCGTAGAAACCAAATGCGCGTTCTTCCACAGATAATCACGCACTTTCGCCAGCAGCGCGGCATCTTCGGCAAACCGTTCCATCAGGATATAGCGCGCGCCATCCAGCGCGGCTTTGGTATCTGCCACGCCTTTATCGGCATCAACATATTGTGCAGCGGCGACTTCTGGCGTGTGTGACGGATCGCTCCACAGCAGGTCAGCCAACGGCTCAAGCCCTGCTTCAATGGCGATTTGCCCGCGGGTGCGGCGTTTAGGTTTGTAGGGCAGGTAGAGGTCTTCGAGTTCGGTTTTGCTTAGGGTGGCGTTGATGGCCTTCGCCAGATCATCGGTGAGTTTGCCTTGCTCGGAAATGGACTTGAGGATCGCCTGACGTCTCTCTTCCAGCTCGCGCAGATAGCTCAGACGCGTTTCCAGATTACGCAGCTGCGTGTCATCCAGACCGCCGGTGATTTCCTTACGATAACGTGTGATAAACGGCACGGTATTCCCTTCGTCAAGCAGGCGAACGGCAGCGTCAACCTGTTCCGGGCGCGCCTGAATTTCACCCGCAATAATGCGGCAGAACGAATCATTCATCATGGTTTGAGTTCATCTTTTCGGATCAAAAATCAGGGGATAGTTATACGGACTGGCTGGCAAAAATGCCAGCCATCGGCAGGAGGTTAAGACTCTTCCTTACGGTTTCACGTACTCGATAGCATTAACATACCAGCTCGCTTCCCCGGCAGGGGTATTCACCACCGCCAGATCGCCGACTTCTTTTTTCAGCAATGCGCGGGCCATCGGGGAATCGATAGAGATGTAATCTTTACGGCCAAAAATTTCATCGTAGCCGACAATACGGAAACGGTGAGTCACGCCATCGTCGTTTTCAATCTCCACCCACGCGCCAAAAAAGACTTTGCCTTCCTGCTGAGGGGAGTAATCGACGATTTTGAGATTTTCCATGCATTTAGTGAGATAGCGCACGCGACGGTCGATTTCACGCAGACGCTTTTTATTATACTGATAGTCAGCATTTTCGCTGCGGTCGCCCAGACTTGCGGCCCAGGTCACCTTTTTTGTGACCTCCGGGCGTTCTTCACGCC
This sequence comes from Shigella sp. FC1567, assembly GCF_001743015.1. Classification (NCBI taxonomy): domain Bacteria; kingdom Pseudomonadati; phylum Pseudomonadota; class Gammaproteobacteria; order Enterobacterales; family Enterobacteriaceae; genus Shigella; species Shigella sp. FC1567. The sequence goes on along the minus strand of NZ_MIIV01000022.1, from coordinate 38,306 downwards.
AGAGATAATTAAGCTCTTGTTTGAGTTTTTCATACCCTTCCCGGGTAACCAGGGGCGTTTTCATCTCGTTGATTCCCTTTGTCTGTTTGATAATGCGCACATTGGGTATAACGTGATCATATCAACAGAATCAATAATGTTTCGCCGAATAAATTGTATACTTAAGCTGCTGTTTAATATGCTTTGTAACAATTTAGGCTGAAATTCATACCAGATTTAGCTGGTGACGAACGTGAGCTTTTTTAAGAATACACGCTTACAAATTGTTGCGAACCTTTGGGAGTACAAACAATGCAAGAGAACTACAAGATTCTGGTGGTCGATGACGACATGCGCCTGCGTGCGCTGCTGGAACGTTATCTCACCGAACAAGGCTTCCAGGTTCGAAGCGTCGCTAATGCAGAACAGATGGATCGCCTGCTGACTCGTGAATCTTTCCATCTTATGGTACTGGATTTAATGTTACCTGGTGAAGATGGCTTGTCGATTTGCCGACGTCTTCGTAGTCAGAGCAACCCGATGCCGATCATTATGGTGACGGCGAAAGGGGAAGAAGTGGACCGTATCGTAGGCCTGGAGATTGGCGCTGACGACTACATTCCAAAACCGTTTAACCCGCGTGAACTGCTGGCCCGTATTCGTGCGGTGCTGCGTCGTCAGGCGAACGAACTGCCAGGCGCACCGTCACAGGAAGAGGCGGTAATTGCTTTCGGTAAGTTCAAACTTAACCTCGGTACGCGCGAAATGTTCCGCGAAGATGAGCCGATGCCGCTCACCAGCGGTGAGTTTGCGGTACTGAAGGCACTGGTCAGCCATCCGCGTGAGCCGCTCTCCCGCGATAAGCTGATGAACCTTGCCCGTGGTCGTGAATATTCCGCAATGGAACGCTCCATCGACGTGCAGATTTCGCGTCTGCGCCGCATGGTAGAAGAAGATCCAGCGCATCCGCGTTACATTCAGACCGTTTGGGGCCTGGGCTACGTCTTTGTACCGGACGGCTCTAAAGCATGAGGCGATTGCGCTTCTCGCCACGAAGTTCATTTGCCCGTACGTTATTGCTCATCGTCACCTTGCTGTTCGCCAGCCTGGTGACGACTTATCTGGTGGTGCTGAACTTCGCGATTTTGCCGAGCCTCCAGCAGTTTAATAAAGTCCTCGCGTACGAAGTGCGTATGTTGATGACCGACAAACTGCAACTGGAGGACGGCACGCAGTTGGTTGTGCCTCCCGCTTTCCGTCGGGAGATCTACCGTGAGCTGGGGATCTCTCTCTACTCCAACGAGGCTGCCGAAGAGGCAGGTCTGCGTTGGGCGCAACACTATGAATTCTTAAGCCATCAGATGGCACAGCAACTGGGCGGCCCGACGGAAGTGCGCGTTGAGGTCAACAAAAGTTCGCCTGTCGTCTGGCTGAAAACCTGGCTGTCGCCCAATATCTGGGTACGCGTGCCGCTGACCGAAATTCATCAGGGCGATTTCTCTCCGCTGTTCCGCTATACGCTGGCGATTATGCTATTGGCGATAGGCGGGGCGTGGCTGTTTATTCGTATCCAGAACCGACCGTTGGTCGATCTCGAACATGCTGCTTTGCAGGTCGGTAAAGGGATTATTCCACCGCCGCTGCGTGAATATGGCGCGTCCGAGGTACGTTCGGTTACCCGCGCCTTTAACCATATGGCGGCTGGTGTTAAGCAACTGGCGGATGACCGCACGCTGCTGATGGCGGGGGTAAGTCATGACTTACGCACGCCGCTGACGCGTATTCGCCTGGCGACCGAGATGATGAGCGAACAGGATGGCTACCTGGCCGAATCGATCAATAAAGATATCGAAGAGTGCAACGCCATCATTGAGCAGTTTATCGACTACCTGCGCACCGGGCAGGAGATGCCGATGGAAATGGCGGATCTCAACGCAGTACTCGGTGAGGTTATTGCTGCCGAAAGTGGCTATGAGCGGGAAATTGAAACCGCGCTTTACCCCGGCAGCATTGAAGTGAAAATGCACCCGCTGTCGATCAAACGCGCGGTGGCGAATATGGTGGTCAACGCCGCCCGTTACGGCAATGGCTGGATCAAAGTCAGCAGCGGGACGGAGCCGAATCGCGCCTGGTTCCAGGTGGAAGATGACGGTCCGGGAATTGCGCCGGAACAACGTAAGCACCTGTTCCAGCCGTTTGTCCGCGGCGACAGTGCACGCACCATTAGCGGCACGGGATTAGGGCTGGCAATTGTGCAGCGTATCGTGGATAACCATAACGGGATGCTGGAGCTTGGCACCAGCGAGCGGGGCGGGCTTTCCATTCGCGCCTGGCTGCCAGTGCCGGTAACGCGGGCGCAGGGCACGACAAAAGAAGGGTAAATAAACGGGAGGCGAAGGTGCCTCCCGTTTTGCTTTCTATAAGATACTGGATAGATATTCTCCAGCTTCAAATCATTACAGTTTCGGACCAGCCGCTACCAGCGCGGCACCCGCAGGGGTGTCGGTGTATTTATCGAAGTTGTCGATAAACAGTTTCGCCAGGGTTTCGGCTTTTTCCTGCCACTGTTCCGGAGAAGCGTAGGTGTTACGCGGATCGAGAATCTTCGTGTCTACGCCCGGCAGTTCGGTTGGGATCGCCAGGTTAAACATCGGCAGAGTGAAGGTTTCTGCATTATCCAGCGAACCGTTGAGGATGGCGTCGATAATGGCGCGGGTATCTTTAATCGAGATACGTTTGCCTGTGCCGTTCCAGCCAGTGTTAACCAGATAAGCCTGCGCGCCCGCCGCCTGCATACGTTTCACCAGCACTTCTGCGTACTGAGTCGGGTGCAGCGACAGGAATGCCGCGCCGAAGCAAGCGGAGAAGGTTGGCGTCGGTTCGGTGATGCCACGCTCAGTACCGGCCAGTTTGGCGGTGAAGCCAGAGAGGAAGTGATACTGGGTTTGATCGGCAGTCAGGCGAGAAACCGGCGGCAACACGCCGAAAGCATCAGCAGTCAGGAAGATAACCTTAGTCGCGTGGCCCGCTTTGGAAACCGGCTTAACGATGTTATCGATGTGATAGATTGGATAAGAAACGCGGGTGTTCTCGGTTTTTGAACCATCATCAAAGTCGATAGTGCCATCTTCACGCACGGTGACGTTTTCCAGCAGCGCATCACGACGGATAGCGTTGTAGATTTCAGGTTCCGCTTCTTTCGACAGCTTGATAGTTTTTGCGTAGCAGCCGCCTTCGAAATTAAACACGCCGTCATCGTCCCAGCCGTGTTCGTCATCGCCAATCAGGCGGCGTTTCGGGTCGGTGGAAAGGGTGGTTTTACCGGTGCCGGAAAGGCCGAAGAACACCGCAACATCGCCTTTCTCGCCAACGTTGGCGGAGCAGTGCATAGAAGCGATACCTTTCAGCGGCAGCAGGTAGTTCATCATCGAGAACATCCCTTTCTTCATTTCGCCGCCGTACCAGGTGCCGCCAATCAGCTGCATGCGCTCGGTCAGGTTAAACGCCACGAAGTTTTCGGAGTTCAGACCCTGTTCTTTCCACTGCGGGTTAGTGCACTTCGCGCCGTTCATAACGATAAAGTCTGGTTTGAAACCTGCCAGCTCTTCATCGCTCGGGCGAATAAACATGTTTTTGACAAAATGCGCCTGCCAGGCCACTTCGGTGATGAAACGGACGGAAAGACGAGTATCCGGGTTCGCACCACAGAAAGCGTCGACAACGAACAGACGTTTGCCGGAAAGCTGCCTGGTCACCAGGCCTTTCAGATGCTGCCAGGTTTCCGGAGAGAGAGGTTTGTTGTCGTTCTTACCTTTGCCTTTGTCTGCCCACCAGAAAGTATCGCGAGTGGTATCGTCACGGACGATATACTTATCTTTTGGTGAACGACCGGTGAAGATCCCGGTATCGACGGCAACGGCACCCAGATTAGTTAACACCCCGCGCTCATAACCTGTCAGGCTCGGATCGAGCTCTTCCTGATACAGCAGGTCGTAGCTTGGGTTGTAAACGATATCATGTACGTCACTGATACCATAAGCCTCGAGTTCTTGCGGGGTCAAACCATTGTTAACGCGCATTTCACTGCTCCTTAGCCAATATGTATTGCCTGAATAGTAAAGTCTTTTTGGGGGTGTTAACCGCGACAAGGCTCATAGATTTACGTATCTGGAGAAATTCATATTTGACAAAAAACCCCGTGATTCCTGTTACGAAACGGTTGCTATTATCGCAGAAATAGCATTTTAGGTGTGGAAAATGTTCTCAAAAGGTTAAATCTTGGTTTATATGGCGGGAATATTGTGAGTGGAATCGCATTCCTTAATGAAATTGATGCAAATTCAATCGGTAAAGTATCGATTCACCACGCTAACTTTTTTTGATTATTTTCTGAAAAAAGCAAAATACTACTGCCCGGATGCGATAATTAACCCACCTTTTGATTCTGGATAACCAACATGGATAACGTTGAACTTTCACCGGCAACACGCTGGGGGATGATTGCTACCGGATTACTTCAGGGGCTGGTTTGCTACCTGTTGATCGCCTGGCTTGCCGGAAAAAATCACAGTTGGATTGTTTATGGCGTGCCTGCGACCGTTGCGTTTTCATCCGTTTTACTCTTCTCCGTGATCTCTTTTAAACAGAAGCGCCTTTGGGGATGGCTGGCGCTGGTGTTTATTGCCACGACAGGGATGAGCGGTTGGCTGAAGTGGCAAACTGATGGCATGAACCCCTGGAGAGCTGAAAAGGCGATTTGGGATTTTGGCTGCTATCTGCTGTTGATGGCAATGTTGTTGCTACCGTGGATACAACAAAGCCTTCGTATCCGCAATTGCAGTAGCCGCTATAGCTACTTTTACCAGTCAGTATGGCATAACGTACTTATATTACTGGTGATTTTTCTCGCCAATGGCCTGACGTGGCTGGTGCTTTTACTGTGGGGTGAGTTGTTTAAACTTGTTGGCATCAAGTTTTTCAATACGCTCTTTTTTGCAACCGACTGGTTTATGTATCTTACATTAGGTCTGGTTACCGCACTGGCGGTGATTCTCGCGCGCACACAGTCACGTTTAATCGACTCTATTCAAAAGTTGTTCACGTTAATCGCCACGGGGTTGCTGCCGTTAGTATCATTGCTAACCCTGATGTTTATCATCACTCTGCCGTTTACGGGCCTGAGCGCGATTTCTCGCCACATCTCCGCCGCCGGGTTGCTGTTAACGCTGGCCTTTTTGCAATTGATCTTAATGGCTATTGTCCGCGATCCGCAAAAAGCGTCACTTCCCTGGACGGGGCCGTTGCGTTGCCTGATTAAAACCGCTTTGCTGGTTGCTCCGCTGTATGTGTTCGTCGCCGCCTGGGCGTTATGGCTGCGGGTCGCTCAGTACGGCTGGACTGTCGACCGCTTGCAGGGCGCGCTGGCGGTGCTGGTGTTACTGGTGTGGTCGCTGGGGTATTTTGTCAGTATCGTCTGGCGTAATGGGCAAAATCCCCTTGTTCTTCAGGGCAAAGTGAACCTTGCGGTTTCGTTATTGGTGTTGGTGATACTGGTGCTTCTTAATTCGCCGGTGCTGGACAGTATGCGTATTAGCGTGAACAGTCATATGGCGCGTTATCAGAGCGGCAAAAACACGCCAGACCAGGTAACTATCTACATGCTCGAACAGAGCGGTCGCTATGGACGTGCGGCGCTTGAGTCGCTGAAAAGCGATGCCGGGTTTATGAAAGACCCGAAACGCGCGCGGGATCTGCTGATGGCGTTAGATGGAGAGCAACATCTTCAGGAACAGGTATCGGAAAAAGTATTAGCCGAAAATGTGTTAATTGCCCCTGGTTCTGTTAAACCGGATGTGACATTCTGGTCGGCCTTAATCCAGGATCGCTATAACGTGATGACCTGTATTGAAAAAGACGCCTGCGTCCTGGTCGAGCAAGATCTGAATAGTGATGGTCAGGCGGAGCGGATCCTGTTTGCTTTTAATGATGACAGAGTCATTGTCTATGGCTTTGACTCAGACAGAAAAGAATGGGACGCGCTTGATATGAGTTTACTTCCGAACGAAATAACGAAAGAAAAATTACTCACAGCTGCGAAGGATGGAAAACTGGGGACGAGGCCGAAAGCGTGGCGCGATCTGACGGTAGATGGTGAAACGCTGGAAATAAACTTAAGTAAGTGACAACGCTTTTATCGGATACGACGCTGTATCTGACCAAAATAATTTGCGATTTATTTCATAGGCGCTGGTAAGCGCAGCACATCAGGCCATTAAGTTGTAAAATCCGGCAGAGCCCTCTCTGCCGGACATACTCATTAATGAACTTGCGGATCTGCCGGAGACGCGTTGTTGCGGATTTCAGCAATATCCATCGCATTGAACAGATAGTGGTTACCGCAGTAATCACAATGCATGTCAATTTCGCCATCTTCCGCCAGGATGCTATCAACTTCTTCATCAGGCAGCGTTTTCAGCGCATCGGCGCAATGTTCACGCGAGCAGGTGCATTTGAACTCCACATCCTGCGGATCGTAAACCGTCACCTCTTCTTCGTGATACAAACGCCACAACACTTCGTTTGCCGGTAAGGTCAGCAGTTCTTCGGTTTTGATGGTTTCGGTTAGCGTCGCCAGGTGGTCAAAGTCGTCCTGCTGGGCATTTTGCGCAGGCATTACCTGCAACAACATACCGCCTGCAGCCGGTTTGCCGTCTACGTCGCCGGTGCGAATAAACAGGCGCGTCGGCAGCTGTTCAGAACGCATAAAGTAATCTTCCAGGCAGGCCGCCAGGGTATCACCTTCCAGACCAACTACGCCCTGATAGCGTTCGCCTTCGCTCGGGGTAATGGTGATCACCACGTAACCATTGCCGACCAGCGTTTTCAGGTCGGCATTTTCTGGAATTTCGCCCTGCACGCGCGCCACACCGCGCATTTGCTGGTTATTGTTACCGTTAATAACCGCCAGATTCATCGGACCGTCGCCCTGCAGCTGTACGGTGATATCACCATCAAACTTCAGCGTAGCGGTTAACAGGCTGGTCGCAACCAGCAGTTCTGCCAGCACGTTTTTAACGGGCTGCGGATAATCGTGGTTCTCAAGGATCTGTTGCAGGGTTTCCGAAACGGTTACCAGTTCGCCGCGAACGGCAAAATTTTCAAACAGATAGCGATGTAATTGGTCATGTTGCGGCATAATCATCTCTCTTGCAGGTGACAGTTATTCACTGTCGCCGTGTTTAAATCGTAACAGGTCGCGGCGCTCTTTTTTGTCCGGGCGTCGGTCCGGGTGCGGCATGGTTAAGGCATTAAGTTTACGTGCCATCGCCATTTTTTCGCGTTTCTCTACACTTTCCGCAGTCTCTTCATACAGCAAGGCTGCCTCGCTGGCGGGGCGACGCTGTTCAGTAATCGCCTTTACAATCACCGTGCGTTCGTCATTTCCCTGGCGCAGAGTGAGCGTGGCATTCAGCTCGACGATTTTGCTCGGCTTGCTGCGCTGCCCGTTGTAATGCACCTTACCGCCTTCAATCATTTCACGGGCCAGCGCGCGGGTTTTATAAAAACGGGCAGCCCATAGCCATTTATCCAGTCGAACCTCAACAGCAGGTTTCTCTTTCATGGCGTCTCCTTCACATTAGCGAGGGGATCAGGCGGCGGTAGTCATTCAGTGACGGATGGCGTTGATACTGTTTCTCGGCAATCCCGGAATCAGGATTAGTCACGCCGAGGCAGTAACGAATACCAAATTGCGCGGCAGCATCGAGAATCGCTTCGCTGTCATCAATAAACAGCGTTCTTTCAGCTTTCAGACCCGTAGCTTCGGCCACCGCATGCCATAACCGCTGATCCTCTTTCGGATAACCAAATGTGTGGGTGGAAAGTAATAAATCAAGGTGTGCGTCCAGACCCGTATGCTCAAGTTTTACCGCCAGGTTGTGCGGATGAGCATTGGTGAGCAAAATTCGCTGCTTACCGCTGGCTTTCAGTGCCTCAAGAAACGGAATGGTATCTTCACGCAGTACGGCGCGCGGTCCCATCTCGGTGGTCATTGCACAGATATCCAGACCCAGTTGCTCACTCCAGTAATCAAGACAGTACCAGTTTAGCGTATGCTGTACGTCGTGATATTGCTGGCGCATATATTCCATCGCTTCCTGTGGCGTAACCCCGTTTTTCGCGCCCCATGTTTCAGGCACCAGCTTTTGCCAGAAATAGTTATCGAAGGCGAGGTCGAGCAACGTGCCGTCCATATCCAGCAGAACGGTATCTACGTCCTGCCAGGCAATGTTGATATGCATGAGGGAAATCTCCAGAGTGAAGCAATTTGCGCGACAGGGTAGCATAACCTGTCGCGCAAACGTGTTATTCGATAAGGCTTTCTGAAGGGGTGATCAGTTGCGGGTTCAGGCAGCTTTCATAATAGGCCTGAATCTCCATCATGCGAGTGCGATGACGCTGGTAACGACGCCAGGCCTGTACGCCATTGTAAATGGCGCTACCCAGCATCGTCAGTAGCAGCAATGTGGTGCTGAGATAGCGCCACAGGCCGGAACGATCCGGGATCGGATGAAGGCCAATATGCTGCGTACCATTGGCGTCAGTGAAGATTTTTGTGACGATACCTTCGGCGTTAAACGGCGTATGCATCAGCATTTGTGCCAGTTTCTGGAAAGCGTTCCACTGTTCTTGCGGCGGGTAGTCGTAAAGTGATGCCGAAGGCCAGGGCTGATCAACAAAATCGCTGCCTTCGTCGCTGACAATCAGGAATCCGCCGGGGGCCGGACTGTTTAGTGATTGTGCCGCTCGCGCCGTTTCATGCGTGATAAACGGCGCGGTGGAGGTTGCCACCAGGTTATCCAGCGATTCCGCACTCACCGGGCGTAATAACACATTCACGCCATCGAGCTTCCCGGCGTTGGCGCGTTTTACCAGCGCGTCCCAGTCTTTACTGTTGCCGAGATTGACCAGCGCATTTTTCAGTCGCACACAGTCATCTTTGGCAGAACATAAATCCGCTGTCTTCAGTACAATGTCGCCAAAATCATCAAGCAATACCATGCCGGATTTTTGAATCGCTGAACGTAATGAGGCACTGACGCGAGATTCATCTTCCGGTTTAGGGTGCAGCTGGCGATTAACTGCTTCAGTCAATGCCGTCGCTTTGTTGACCAGTTCAGATTCTGGTAATGGTAATGAGCGGGCGTCATTCCAGATGATCTGCGAGCAGTCAAACGGTAAAAAAGGTGAATTGGTTTTCGCGCTCCAGGTTCCGGAAGTGCGAATATTACACATTCCCGTACCGCTAATACGCAATGTATCGCCTACCCGCACGCCAGCGTCAGCCAGTTGTTTTACGCTGGTGGCTTCAATGGTCTGCGCGCCTTTCATCCATGAGAGAGTGAATTTCAGCGGCATATCCAGCGGGATCCAGAATAACAGCATAAACAGCACCAGCAGCGAGCCCGCAGCGATAATCGTACTGCGCAGCCAGTGCTGTAACGGAAAGTTTTTTACTTCATCATGCAGCGAAAGATATCGCCCCTGACGCACTACGTGGCAGTCGAGATAGATATCAATATCGGTTTGTTGATCGAGATCCTGAGCAATGTATGGCTGCCAGTGTGCGGGATAGACCAGGTCGATAATACCGAGTGAAATATTGTTGATCTGTTCCTGATCGTTTTCGCCAAACAATCCCCAACGACGGGGTGTACCGCGCAGACAATGAATTTCCCGCAGGGAGGATTTTGCCGGGGGCGCGAATAGCCCCCACAGACCTGCGCCCAGCAGCAGTAATGCGCCGCCTGCCAGCCACGGAACAAATACATCCGGGGTAATCAGGCAGAAAAAGAACATCAGGAAGGAGGCGACGATCAGCAACGCTTCACGCAGCCCGCGCGGACGACTCAGCGCATATTCTTCATGCGTTTCTTTGCGAATATTGAGTAGCTCGATTTGCTCACTCTCTTCCCCGCGAATCGACGCCTGCGTGGACGGAACAGGTTGCAAGGCATAGCCGCGCGTTTCCTGCATGTACTCCTGTAGCGTATGACCGTTGAGTGAAATAACCAACGGCAGCGAATCGGTATGAATCAGTTCAACGGTATTCTCATCGTTGATGTACTGTTCCCAGAAGGGGGGCAGGTGGACTTCTACCGAATCGAGGTAGTAACGCCATTTATTCGGATCGTCGGTAGAGATGCCGTAACGTGTGATAGCGTGTGTCAGCATCATGACGTTGTTGCTTTCGGCATTCAGCGCCAGAGAGATCGGTGCCGCGCTAGCTCCCGTTGGGCCAGGCACCTGTAATACCTGCGTCAGGCTCTCAAGATAATTTTCAACGGCGCTACGTTCTTCAGGTGTGAGTTTACGCGTTTGCGCATCCGCGAAGGCGTTGGTCCAGGGCAGCTGACTCCGTCTGGATCGCACTTTTATCAGCCATCCCGCAAGTAGTGAGCAGGCCAGCAAAGCAGCTAAAAAAATCACAATGGTGCTCATGCTTTCCCCATCTTACTTAGTCTGTCAGGCGTGGTCAGTCGCACCAGACACAATACATGATTCTGCGGTTGGCTATCGGCAAGCGTGGAGTTTAACTTGAGCATCATTAAGCACATCACAGTAACCGCTGATCATAGCAAACCCTCTGAAGGCGGAATATCAGCAAATTCCTAGAGTTATTTCAACCTATTGACTTTTAATTTGATTTGAGGACGATTATTTATTAAGTTACATAAATGTAAATAACATGCAATTCACATTGCCGAAAGCGTGTCCGATATCGCACAATAACCGCTGATTTCACAGCATAGATCCCACGATGAGCAAATCATTACAAAAACCCACCATTCTGAATGTTGAAACTGTAGCCCGTTCCCGACTGTTTACCGTCGAGAGCGTGGATCTGGAGTTCAGCAATGGCGTGCGGCGTGTTTATGAACGAATGCGTCCAACCAACCGGGAAGCAGTGATGATTGTGCCGATTGTGGACGATCACCTGATCCTGATCCGCGAATACGCAGTGGGAACTGAATCCTACGAATTAGGTTTTTCGAAAGGATTAATTGATCCGGGTGAAAGCGTCTACGAAGCCGCTAACCGCGAGCTAAAAGAAGAGGTTGGATTTGGTGCGAACGATCTGACTTTTTTGAAGAAGCTCAGCATGGCACCGTCTTACTTTTCCAGCAAAATGAATATCGTGGTCGCGCAAGATCTCTACCCGGAATCGCTGGAAGGCGATGAGCCAGAGCCGCTACCACAGGTGCGCTGGCCGCTGGCGCATATGATGGATTTGCTGGAAGACCCTGACTTCAACGAAGCGCGTAATGTCAGCGCGCTGTTCCTCGTGCGCGAATGGTTGAAAGGGCAGGGGCGAGTGTAAATGCGTGAAGTTTGCCTGATGCACAACGCTTATCAGGCTTATGGGGTTCCTGCAATATATTGATTTTTCACGATTTTGTTAGCCGGGTAACGCGGTCACCCGCATCCAGCATAAACAAATGCACTTTGTCAGCCAACTGAAAAGGCGCCGAAGCGCCTTTTTAATCAGAACAATTCCTGTGCCTCACCATTATCGATAATGGTCGTTCCCACCTCGTGCACCGCCTGTTGTGTCGGCTGCGTACCTTCGATGAAATACTCTTCGCGGCTGTTGCCACCATTAGCTAACTGCCCGGTGCTGCGATCGATATTCACCGTCACAATACCCGGTGGCGGCGTCAGCGGCTGCTCCGGCACACCTTCAAGAACGGCTTTCATATAAGCGTCCCATGCAGGCTGGGCACTCTTGGCTCCGCCTTCGTAACCTGAGATCTGATCTTTAATCGCTCCGGAAGCCGTTGTATGACCGAGATTACGACGGTGATCATCAAAGCCAATCCAGACCGAGGTCACAACGCCCGGACCGTAACCCGAGAACCACGCATCTTTCGAACTGTTAGTGGTACCGGTTTTCCCGCCGATATCGCGACGCTGCAAATCACGACCTGCACGCCAGCCAGTACCCTGCCAGCCTGGCTCACCAAAGATATTGGTGTTCAAAGCACTCTTAATCAGGAATGCCAGCGGAGTGTTGATGACGTGCGGTGCGTACTCCTGCGCGCCAGTCTTCGCCACTAACGCCTGATTTGCCTGCTCCAGCTGCGGCATTGGTACAGAAACATTCTGCTGCTCGCGGGAGATAGCGACATCTTCAACATCGTTATTTTCCAGCACGTTCGATTTCTGCGTATCACCGTAAATCACCGGAATATCGCATTCCGGGCAGGCTACTTTCGGTTTCGCTTCGAAAATCACGCCGCCCTGATCGTTTTCAATTTTGCTGATAAACCACGGGTCCACCAGGAAGCCGCCGTTCGCCATGACCGCGTAGCCGCGCGCCACCTGCATTGGGGTGAAGGACGCTGAACCCAGCGCCAGCGATTCGGTGTGGACAATGTTTTGCGCCGGGAAGCCGAAGCGTTGCAGATATTCTGCAGCGTAGTCGACGCCCATAGCCCGCATTGCACGTACCATCACCACGTTTTTCGACTGACCCAGCCCCTGACGTAAGCGAATTGGACCAGCATATTGTGGCGGCGAGTTTTTCGGCTGCCAGTCAGAACCGGCACCTGCGTCCCAGCGAGAAATTGGCACATCGTTCAACATACTTGCCAGCGTCAGACCTTTATCCATCGCCGCGGTGTAGAGGAACGGTTTGATGTTGGAACCCACCTGACGCAGTGCCTGGGTGGCGCGGTTAAACTTGCTCTGATTGAAATCAAAGCCACCGACCAGCGCCATAACGGCACCGTTTTGCGGATTGATCGACACCAGCGCCGAGTTCACTTCCGGCACTTGTGCCAGCCACCATGCATCGCCAACCTGACGAACCCAGATTTGCTGACCCGTTTGCAGAACATCGGTCACTTTACGCGGCGTCGGTCCCTGCTGAGTATCCGAACGGTAAGGACGCGCCCAGCGAACGCCTTCCATACTCAATGCGACGGTCGACCCGTCCGCCAGCATCGCCGTCGCTCCCTGAGGATTGGCGCTGGTGACTGCGGCAGGCAGCAGCGGACCATAGGTCGGCAGCGCCTTCAGCGTATCGGTAATCTTGTTGTTATCCCACGCCGACTCGCCCACTTTCCACAGCACATTTGCCGGGCCGCGATAGCCGTGGCGCATGTCGTAGTCCAGCACGTTATTACGTACCGCCTGCTGTGCGGCCTGCTGCACTTTGCGGGTGATGGTGGTGTAAATGCGATAACCGTCTTCATAGGCACTTTCGCCATAACGGTTATACATCTCCTGGCGCACCATTTCGTTCAGGTACGGCGCAGAGAAAGCAATCTCCGGCGCGTGATAGTTAGCGTTAATCGCCTCAGTGCGTGTCTGATCGAACTGTTGTTGGGTGATATACCCTTCATCCAGCATCCGCGACAGTACGACGTTACGCCGCGCGACGGCACGATCCATTGAGTAGAGCGGATTAAAGGTGGAAGGCGCTTTCGGCAGCCCGGCTATCACAGCCATTTCGTTCAGCGTCAGTTGGTCGACCGTTTTACCGAAATAGACTTGTGCCGCAGCACCGACACCATAGGCGCGGTAACCGAGGTAAATCTTATTCAGATAAAGCTCGAGGATCTCGTCTTTCGTCAGCAACTGTTCAATGCGAATCGCGAGGAAGACTTCCTTAATCTTACGCATCAGCGTGCGTTCTGGACTGAGGAAGAAGTTTCTCGCCAGCTGCTGGGTAATGGTACTCGCCCCTTGTGACGCGTGGCCGGAGAACAGCGCCACACTTGCCGCACGGAAGATCCCCACCGGGTCAACGCCGTGATGCTCGTAGAAGCGGCTGTCTTCCGTCGCGATAAAGGCTTTCACCATCTCCGGCGGGATTTGATCCAACGTAACCGGAATACGACGTTTCTCACCGTATTGAGCAATCAGCTCGCCATCGGCGCTGTAAATCTGCATCGGAATTTGCAGGCGAACATCTTTTAATGTCGCCACATCCGGCAGTTGTGGCTCGATGTAGCGGTATAGGCCATAAATCGAGCCTGCTCCCAGCAGAATGCAACAGACTGCAAGGATCAAAAAATACTTTACGAACTTCACTGGAAATTTCCCATTTAGTTTCATTTGGGCAGTTTATAAACAAACGCGCGGTAGTATAAAGGCAAGCCAGACGCATTGATATACCCGTCAGAGTGACGGGTGATAAGGAGATCATCACAATGGCATTTAAGATCTGGCAAATTGGTTTGCATTTACAACAGCAAGAAGCGGTAGCGGTTGCGATCGTGCGGGGCGCAAAAGAATGCTTTTTGCAACGCTGGTGGCGGTTGCCGCTGGAGAACGACATTATCAAAGATGGGCGGATTGTTGATGCGCAGCAGCTGGCTAAAACGTTGTTACCTTGGAGTCGCGAACTGCCGCAGCGTCATCACATTATGTTGGCGTTTCCCGCCAGTCGCACATTACAGCGGTCATTTCCGCGCCCGTCGATGTCCCTTGGTGAGCGGGAGCAAACGGCCTGGCTGTCAGGGACGATGGCCCGCGAGCTGGATATGGATCCGGACTCCCTGCGCTTCGATTACAGCGAAGACTCACTCAGTCCCGCCTATAACGTGACTGCCGCGCAAAGCAAAGAGCTGGCAACGCTGCTTACTCTGGCAGAAAGGTTGCGTGTTCATGTTAGTGCGATCACCCCGGATGCCAGTGCATTACAGCGATTCCTGCCTTTTTTACCTTCTCATCAGCAATGTCTGGCCTGGCGTGATAACGAACAGTGGCTGTGGGCGACGCGCTATAGCTGGGGGCGCAAACTGGCGGTGGGGATGACTAGCGCGAAGGAGCTGGCGGCAGCGTTATTCGTTGATCCCGACAGCGTCGCGATATGTGGCGAAGGCGGATTTGACCCCTGGGAGGCCGTTTCTGTTCGTCAGCCGCTGCTACCGCCGCCTGGTGGAGACTTTGCCATCGCGCTGGGGCTGGCGCTTGGGAAGGCGTACTGATGAACCCGCCAATTAATTTTTTGCCCTGGCGACAGCAACGCCGGACCGCTTTTCTGTGTTTCTGGTTGCTGATGTTCGTTGCGCCTCTGCTGCTGGCCGTCGGGATAACGCTAATACTGCGTCTGACAGGCAGCGCCGAAGCGCGCATAGACGCAGTTTTGCTTCAGGCGGAACAACAACTCGCCCGCAGCTTACAGATAACGAAGCCACGTTTGCTGGAGCAACAGCAGTTACGCAAACAGCGTTCGCAACGGCAGCGCCAGCGACAATTTACCCGCGACTGGCAATCTGCGCTGGAAGCACTGGCGGCGCTTTTACCCGAGCACGCCTGGCTGACAACGATAAGCTGGCAGCAGGGAACGCTGGAGATCAAGGGGCTGACAACAAGCATTACCGCGTTAAACGCACTAGAAACGTCACTCCGCCAGGATGCGTCTTTTCATCTCAATCAGCGGGGAGCCACGCAGCAGGATGCGCAGGGACGCTGGCAATTTGAGTATCAGTTAACAAGGAAGGTTAGCGATGAACATGTTCTTTGACTGGTGGTTCGCCACATCACCCCGCCTCCGCCAGTTTTGCTGGGCATTCTGGTTGCTGATGTTAGTTACGCTCATTTTTCTGTCATCGACACACCATGAAGAGCGCGACGCATTAATTCGATTACGGGCAAGTCATCACCAGCAGTGGGCCACACTGTATCGCCTGGTTGACACCACTCCCTTCAGCGAAGAAAAAACGCTGCCCTTTTCGCCACTGGATTTTCAGTTGCCCGGCGCGCAACTGGTTTCCTGGCATCCATCCGCGCAGGGAGGTGAGTTGGCGTTGAAAACGCTGTGGGAAGCAGTGCCGTCGGCATTCACACGGCTGGCAGAGCGCAACGTCAGCGTGAGCCGTTTTTCGTTAAGCGTGGAAGGTGATGATCTTTTGTTCACGCTACAACTGGAGACGCCGCATGAGGGTTAAACGCTGGTTGTTGGCAGGTATTGCATTGTGCCTTTTAACCGGTATGCGTGACCCTTTTAAACCGCCGGAAGATCTATGCCGGATTAGCGAACTTAGCCAGTGGCGCTATCAGGGGATGGTAGGGCGAGGCGAGCGCATCATCGGTGTAATAAAAGACGGGCAAAAGAAATGGCGACGGGTGCAGCAAAACGATGTGCTGGAAAACGGCTGGACAATTTTACAGCTGACGCCAGACGTACTAACGCTGGGTACCGGGACAAACTGCGAACCGCCACAATGGTTGTGGCAACGGCAAGGAGATACAAATGAAGCAATGGATAGCCGCACTACTGTTGATGCTGATACCCGGCGTACAGGCGGCAAAGCCGCAAAAAGTGACGCTGATGGTGGATGACGTTCCGGTAGCTCAGGTGTTGCAGGCGCTGGCTGAACAGGAGAAGTTGAACCTGGTCGTGTCGCCAGACGTCAGCGGTACGGTGTCGTTACATCTAACAGATGTTCCCTGGAAGCAGGCACTACAAACTGTAGTGAAAAGCGCTGGACTGATAACGCGGCAGGAAGGCAACATTCTCTCAGTGCATTCCATTGCCTGGCAGAATAACAATATCGCCCGCCAGGAGGCGGAGCAGGCGCGGGCGCAGGCAAATCTGCCGCTGGAAAATCGCAGTATAACCCTGCAATACGCCGACGCGGGAGAACTGGCGAAAGCGGGGGAGAAGCTACTGAGTGCCAAAGGGAGTATGACCGTCGATAAACGCACCAATCGCCTTTTGCTACGAGATAACAAAACGGCGTTAAGCGCGCTTGAACAGTGGGTAGCGCAAATGGATCTGCCGGTCGGGCAGGTTGAGCTGTCGGCGCATATTGTCACCATTAATGAAAAAAGTTTGCGTGAGTTAGGCGTGAAATGGACGCTGGCCGATGCGCAACACGCTGGTGGCGTTGGGCAAGTCACCACGCTTGGTAGCGACCTCTCCGTAGCGACGGCGACAACGCATGTCGGTTTTAACATTGGGCGCATCAACGGACGCTTGCTGGATCTTGAGCTTTCCGCGCTCGAACAAAAACAGCAGCTGGATATTATCGCCAGTCCGCGTCTGCTGGCCTCACATCTTCAGCCTGCCAGCATTAAACAGGGGAGCGAAATTCCATATCAGGTTTCCAGCGGGGAAAGTGGCGCGACGTCGGTGGAATTTAAAGAGGCCGTCCTGGGGATAGAGGTCACGCCCACGGTGTTACAAAAAGGTCGCATCCGGCTGAAATTACACATCAGCCAGAACGTTCCGGGGCAGGTGCTACAGCAGGCCGATGGCGAAGTGCTGGCGATTGATAAGCAGGAGATCGAAACGCAGGTCGAGGTCAAAAGCGGAGAAACGTTGGCGCTGGGCGGCATTTTTACCCGTAAAAATAAATCGGGTCAGGATAGCGTACCGTTGCTTGGCGACATTCCCTGGTTCGGGCAATTATTTCGTCATGACGGAAAAGAATATGAACGACGCGAGTTAGTGGTGTTTATCACGCCACGACTGGTTTCCAGTGAGTAAACAGCCGTAAAAGCGGTAATGTTTTTATGCTGAACGTGTTTCATCTATTTGACGCGCGCAGGTATTTAGCATACAAGGAGTACCGATTTGAGAGTTGGCGCTCTTCGCTGCCTGCGTTCCATGATGATGATTTATCATTCAGGCGGCATTTTGCTGTCTTTTTTACGCTAATCTTACCCGGTGATTTATCGCCAGAGCGGTGGTAGCAAGGCAGCGCGCTTGCAGCGACCAGATATGCAGAGGGATGGGTGATTTATTCAGTTGCCAAACCCGCTGGAGTATTGAGATAATTTTCAGTCTGACTCTCGCAATATCTTATGAGGTTTCAGTTCATGTCCTGCGGCGCTCTCTGAGCGAAGCGGGTTTATCATTAACGAATAGTCTTAGTAGTACCGAAAAAATGGCAGAGAAACGCAATATCTTTCTGGTTGGGCCTATGGGTGCCGGAAAAAGCACTATTGGGCGCCAGTTAGCTCAACAACTCAATATGGAATTTTACGATTCCGATCAAGAGATTGAGAAACGAACCGGAGCTGATGTGGGCTGGGTTTTCGATTTAGAAGGCGAAGAAGGCTTCCGCGATCGCGAAGAAAAGGTCATCAATGAGTTGACCGAGAAACAGGGTATTGTGCTGGCTACTGGCGGCGGCTCTGTGAAATCCCGTGAAACGCGTAACCGTCTTTCCGCTCGTGGCGTTGTCGTTTATCTTGAAACGACCATCGAAAAGCAACTTGCACGCACGCAGCGTGATAAAAAACGCCCGTTGCTGCACGTTGAAACACCGCCGCGTGAAGTTCTGGAAGCGTTGGCCAATGAACGCAATCCGCTGTATGAAGAGATTGCCGACGTGACCATTCGTACTGATGATCAAAGCGCTAAAGTGGTTGCAAACCAGATTATTCACATGCTGGAAAGCAACTAATTCTGGCTTTATATACACTCGTCTGCGGGTACAGTAATTAAGGTGGATGTCGCGTTATGGAGAGGATTGTCGTTACTCTCGGGGAACGTAGTTACCCAATTACCATCGCATCTGGTTTGTTTAATGAACCAGCTTCATTCTTACCGCTGAAATCGGGCGAGCAGGTCATGTTGGTCACCAACGAAACCCTGGCTCCTCTGTATCTCGATAAGGTCCGCGGCGTACTTGAACAGGCGGGTGTTAACGTCGATAGCGTTATCCTCCCTGACGGCGAGCAGTATAAAAGCCTGGCTGTACTCGATACCGTCTTTACGGCGTTGTTACAAAAGCCGCATGGTCGCGATACTACGCTGGTGGCGCTTGGCGGCGGCGTAGTGGGCGATCTGACCGGCTTCGCGGCGGCGAGTTATCAGCGCGGTGTTCGTTTCATTCAAGTCCCGACGACGTTACTGTCGCAGGTCGATTCCTCCGTTGGCGGCAAAACTGCGGTCAACCATCCCCTCGGTAAAAACATGATTGGCGCGTTCTACCAGCCTGCTTCAGTGGTGGTGGATCTCGACTGTCTGAAAACGCTTCCCCCGCGTGAGTTAGCGTCGGGGCTGGCAGAAGTCATCAAATACGGCATTATTCTTGACGGTGCGTTTTTTAACTGGCTGGAAGAGAATCTGGATGCGTTGTTGAGTCTGGACGGTCCGGCAATGGCGTACTGTATTCGCCGTTGTTGTGAACTGAAGGCAGAAGTTGTCGCCGCCGACGAGCGCGAAACCGGGTTACGTGCTTTACTGAATCTGGGACACACCTTTGGTCATGCCATTGAAGCTGAAATGGGGTATGGCAATTGGTTACATGGTGAAGCGGTCGCTGCGGGTATGGTGATGGCGGCGCGGACGTCGGAACGTCTCGGGCAGTTTAGTTCTGCCGAAACGCAGCGTATTATAACCCTGCTCAAGCGGGCTGGGTTACCGGTCAATGGGCCGCGCGAAATGTCCGCGCAGGCGTATTTACCGCATATGCTGCGTGACAAGAAAGTCCTTGCGGGAGAGATACGCTTAATTCTTCCGTTGGCAATTGGTAAGAGTGAAGTTCGCAGCGGCGTTTCGCACGAGCTTGTTCTTAACGCCATTGCCGATTGTCAATCAGCGTAACAACAAGAAAGGTCAGGCCGCTTATCAAGCGGTCTATTAGCTTCAGGTTAATTGCAACGTGGTAAGCATTAACCTTTTAGTGGGGTGTTAAATGGATGAATTCAAACCAGAAGACGAGCTGAAACCCGATCCCAGCGATCGTCGTACTGGTCGTTCTCGTCAATCTTCTGAACGTTCTGAGCGTACTGAACGTGGCGAACCGCAGATCAATTTTGATGATATTGAACTTGATGACACTGACGATCGCCGTCCGACTCGTGCGCAAAAAGAGCGCAATGAGGAACCGGAAATCGAAGAAGAAATTGACGAATCCGAAGATGAAACCGTGGATGAAGAGCGCGTAGAGCGTCGTCCGCGTAAGCGCAAAAAAGCAGCCAGTAAACCCGCTTCTCGTCAGTATATGATGATGGGCGTCGGCATTCTGGTTCTACTGCTGTTGATCATCGGTATCGGTTCTGCGCTAAAAGCCCCCTCGACCTCTTCCAGCGATCAAACCGCGTCTGGCGATAAGAGTATTGATCTTGCAGGCAATGCGACCGATCAGGCGAATGGGGTGCAGCCAGCGCCGGGAACCACGTCTGCGGAAAATACTCAGCAGGATGTTTCTCTGCCACCGATCTCTTCTACGCCGACTCAAGGGCAAACCCCGGCGGCAACGGATGGTCAACAACGTGTTGAAGTGCAGGGTGACCTGAACAATGCGCTGACTCAGCCACAAAATCAGCAACAGTTGAACAATGTGGCGGTCAATTCCACATTGCCGACCGAACCCGCGACTGTCGCGCCTGTTCGCAATGGCAATGCATCGCGTGACACGGCGAAAACGCAAACCGCTGAACGTCCGTCCACTACGCGCCCAGCTCGTCAGCAGGCGGTGATTGAACCGAAAAAACCGCAAGCAACCGTGAAAACGGAGCCGAAGCCGGTAGCACAGACGCCGAAGCGTACTGAACCAGCTGCCCCTGTGGCGAGCACGAAGGCACCGGCTGCGACTTCTACGCCAGCACCAAAAGAGACGGCGACTACGGCTCCAGTACAGACGGCATCCCCGGCGCAAACCACGGCAACACCAGCCGCTGGAGGGAAGACCGCAGGTAATGTTGGTTCGTTGAAATCGGCACCGTCCAGCCATTACACTCTGCAGCTGAGCAGTTCCTCTAACTACGACAACCTGAACGGTTGGGCGAAGAAAGAGAATCTGAAAAACTACGTTGTCTATGAAACGACGCGTAATGGTCAGCCGTGGTATGTCCTGGTTTCTGGCGTGTACGCTTCGAAAGAAGAGGCGAAAAAAGCGGTATCTACATTGCCAGCAGATGTTCAGGCCAAAAACCCGTGGGCGAAACCGCTGCGTCAGGTACAGGCCGATCTGAAGTAATCAAGGTTATCTCCCGCAATGGTTTATCGTTGCGGGAGCTGCCTGAAGCGCTGGATGCTGTCGGAGCTTTCTCCACAGCCGGAGAAGGTGTAATTAGTTAGTCAGCATGAAGAAAAATCGCGCTTTTTTGAAGTGGGCAGGGGGCAAGTATCCCCTGCTTGATGATATTAAACGGCATTTGCCCAAGGGCGAATGTCTGGTTGAGCCTTTTGTAGGTGCCGGGTCGGTGTTTCTCAACACGACTTTTCTCGTTATATCCTTGCCGATATCAATAGCGACCTGATCAGTCTCTATAACATTGTGAAGATGCGTACTGATGAGTACGTACAGGCCGCACGCGAGCTGTTTGTTCCCGAAACAAATTGCGCCGAGGTTTACTATCAGTTCCGCGAAGAGTTCAACAAAAGCCAGGATCCGTTCCGTCGGGCGGTACTGTTTTTATATTTGAACCGCTACGGTTACAACGGCCTGTGTCGTTACAATCTGCGCGGTGAGTTTAACGTGCCGTTTGGCCGCTACAAAAAACCCTATTTCCCGGAAGCAGAGTTGTATCACTTCGCTGAAAAAGCGCAGAATGCCTTTTTCTATTGTGAGTCTTACGCCGATAGCATGGCGCGCGCAGATGATGCATCCGTCGTCTATTGCGATCCGCCTTATGCACCGCTGTCTGCGACCGCCAACTTTACGGCGTATCACACAAACAGTTTTACGCTTGAACAACAAGCGCATCTGGCGGAGATCGCCGAAGGTCTGGTTGAGCGCCATATTCCAGTGCTGATCTCCAATCACGATACGATGTTAACGCGTGAGTGGTATCAGCGCGCAAAATTGCATGTCGTCAAAGTTCGACGCAGTATAAGCAGCAACGGCGGCACACGTAAAAAGGTGGACGAACTGCTGGCTTTGTACAAACCAGGAGTCGTTTCACCCGCGAAAAAATAATTCTCAAGGAGAAGCGGATGAAACAGTATTTGATTGCCCCCTCAATTCTGTCGGCTGATTTTGCCCGCCTGGGTGAAGATACCGCAAAAGCCCTGGCAGCTGGCGCTGATGTCGTGCATTTTGACGTCATGGATAACCACTATGTTCCCAATCTGACGATTGGGCCAATGGTGCTGAAATCCTTGCGTAACTATGGCATTACCGCCCCTATCGATGTACATCTGATGGTGAAACCCGTCGATCGCATTGTGCCTGATTTCGCTGCCGCTGGTGCCAGCATCATTACCTTTCATCCAGAAGCCTCCGAGCATGTTGACCGCACGCTGCAACTGATTAAAGAAAATGGCTGTAAAGCGGGTCTGGTATTTAACCCGGCGACACCTCTGAGCTATCTGGATTACGTGATGGATAAGCTGGATGTGATCCTGCTGATGTCTGTTAACCCAGGTTTTGGCGGTCAGTCGTTCATTCCACAAACACTGGATAAACTGCGCGAAGTACGTCGTCGTATCGACGAGTCTGGTTTTGACATTCGACTGGAAGTGGACGGTGGCGTGAAGGTGAACAACATTGGCGAAATCGCTGCGGCGGGCGCGGATATGTTCGTCGCCGGTTCGGCAATCTTCGACCAGCCAGACTACAAAAAAGTCATTGATGAAATGCGCAGTGAACTGGCAAAGGTAAGTCATGAATAAGTTTGAAGATATTCGCGGCGTCGCTTTTGATCTCGACGGTACGCTGGTTGACAGTGCTCCCGGTCTTGCTGCTGCGGTAGATATGGCGCTGTATGCGCTGGAGTTACCCGTCGCAGGTGAAGAACGCGTTATTACCTGGATTGGTAACGGCGCAGATGTTCTGATGGAGCGTGCATTGGCCTGGGCGCGTCAGGAACGTGCGACTCTGCGTAAAACAATGGGTAAACCGCCCGTTGATGACGACATTCCGGCAGAAGAACAGGTACGTATTCTGCGTAAACTGTTCGATCGCTACTATAGCGAGGTTGCCGAAGAGGGGACGTTTTTGTTCCCGCACGTTGCCGATACGTTGGGCGCGTTGCAGGCTAAAGGCCTGCCGCTAGGCCTGGTCACCAACAAACCGACGCCGTTCGTCGCGCCACTGCTCGAAGCCTTAGATATTGCCAAATACTTTAGCGTGGTTATCGGCGGCGATGATGTGCAAAACAAAAAACCGCATCCGGACCCGCTGTTACTGGTGGCTGAGCGGATGGGAATTGCCCCACAACAGATGCTGTTTGTCGGCGACTCACGCAATGATATTCAGGCGGCAAAAGCGGCAGGTTGCCCATCAGTTGGCTTAACCTACGGATATAACTACGGCGAGGCTATCGATCTCAGCCAGCCTGATGTAATTTATCAGTCTATAAATGACCTTCTGCCCGCATTAGGGCTTCCGCATAGCGAAAATCAGGAATCGAAAAATGACTAAGCCCATCGTTTTTAGTGGCGCACAGCCCTCAGGTGAATTGACCATTGGTAACTACATGGGTGCGCTGCGTCAGTGGGTAAACATGCAGGATGACTACCATTGCATTTACTGTATCGTTGACCAACACGCGATCACCGTGCGCCAGGATGCACAGAAGCTGCGTAAAGCGACGCTGGATACGCTGGCCTTGTATCTGGCTTGTGGTATCGATCCTGAGAAAAGCACCATTTTTGTTCAGTCCCACGTACCAGAACATGCGCAGTTAGGCTGGGCACTGAACTGCTATACCTACTTCGGCGAACTGAGCCGCATGACCCAGTTTAAAGATAAATCTGCGCGTTATGCCGAGAACATCAACGCTGGTCTGTTTGACTATCCGGTGCTGATGGCTGCGGACATCCTGCTGTATCAAACTAATCTGGTACCGGTGGGTGAAGACCAGAAACAGCACCTGGAACTGAGTCGCGATATCGCCCAGCGTTTCAACGCGCTGTATGGCGAGATCTTTAAGGTGCCGGAGCCGTTTATTCCGAAATCTGGCGCGCGCGTAATGTCGCTGCTGGAGCCGACCAAGAAGATGTCCAAGTCTGACGATAACCGCAATAACGTTATCGGCCTGCTGGAAGATCCGAAATCGGTAGTGAAGAAAATCAAACGCGCGGTCACTGACTCCGACGAGCCGCCGGTAGTTCGCTACGATGTGCAGAACAAAGCGGGCGTTTCCAACCTGCTGGATATCCTTTCTGCGGTAACGGGCCAGAGCATCCCAGAACTGGAAAAACAGTTCGAAGGCAAGATGTATGGCCATCTGAAAGGTGAAGTGGCTGATGCCGTTTCCGGTATGCTGACTGAATTGCAGGAACGCTATCACCGTTTCCGCAACGATGAAGCCTTCCTGCAACAGGTGATGAAAGACGGCGCAGAAAAAGCCAGTGTACACGCTTCCCGTACGCTGAAAGCGGTGTACGAAGCGATTGGTTTTGTGGCGAAGCCGTAATATCAAAACGCTCGGACGGTCCCCTCGCCCCTTTGGGGAGAGGGTTAGGGTGAGGGGAGCAGGCAAGCGCCAGTGGGAATTACCCTTTGCTCGCATTGTCGAATAAATCACTTCGTCATCACTCTGAAACCGGGGAAACCCGGTTTTTTTATCCTCATTTGCAATAATCCGAAAAAATGTGAAGCGCCTCGCCGTTTCCACATCTCACAGTTGCCACTTATCTTCATTTTAATGAAGATATAAACATTCATTTTATTGAAAATATATTATGCGTCGAACGTTTATCAAAAAAGAAGGCGTCGTCATCACGACGCTGGCCCGTTATTTGTTGGGTGAAAAATGCGGTAATCGACTGAAAACCATAGATGAGCTGGCAACTGAATGCCGTTCATCGGTTGGCCTGACGCAGGCCGCGTTGAAAACGTTGGAATCAAGTGGAGCGATACGGATTGAACGCCGTGGGCGCAATGGCAGTTATCTGGTCGAAATGGATAACAAAGCGCTGCTGAGTCATGTGGATATCAATAACGTTGTGTGTGCCATGCCTTTGCCCTATACCCGCTTGTACGAAGGTTTAGCAAGCGGGCTGAAAGCCCAGTTTGATGGCATTCCTTTTTATTATGCGCATATGCGTGGCGCGGATATTCGTGTGGAGTGTTTGCTTAACGGTGTCTATGACATGGCAGTAGTTTCCCGCCTGGCGGCGGAAAGTTATCTCAGCCAAAACAATTTGTGCATCGCCCTCGAGCTTGGCCCGCATACGTATGTTGGTGAACATCAACTGATATGCCGCAAAGGTGAGTCTGGAAATGTTAAGCGAGTAGGTCTCGATAGTCGTTCGGCGGATCAGAAAATCATGACCGATGTCTTTTTTGGCGATAGTGATGTGGAACGTGTCGATCTCTCTTATCACGAGAGTTTACAACGCATTGTTAAAGGCGATGTCGATGCGGTTATCTGGAACGTGGTGGCGGAAAACGAACTGACCATGCTGGGATTAGAGGCGACGCCGCTCACAGACGATCCGCGATTTTTACAGGCCACCGAAGCCGTGGTCCTGACGCGAGTCGATGATTACCCAATGCAACAACTGCTGCGTGCCGTTGTAGATAAACACGCCCTGCTCGCCCATCAACAACGGGTAGTGAGTGGGGAACAGGAACCGAGTTATTAAACGAAAGGCATCTGATATGGAAACCAGACTCAACCTGCTTTGCGAGGCAGGCGTTATTGATAAGGACATCTGCAAAGGCATGATGCAGGTCGTCAACGTACTGGAAACAGAGTGCCATCTGCCGGTGCGCAGTGAGCAAGGAACGATGGCGATGACACATATGGCGAGTGCACTGATGCGCAGTCGCCGTGGTGAAGAAATAGAGCCGCTGGATAACGAATTGCTGGCAGAGCTGGCGCAATCCAGCCACTGGCAAGCCGTTGTGCAATTGCATCAGGTGTTGTTGAAGGAATTCGCACTGGAAGTTAATCCGTGTGAAGAAGGCTATTTGCTGGCCAACCTTTATGGATTATGGATGGCTGCTAACGAAGAGGTTTGAAGCTCCCGACAAATCCACGTCGCACAACCTAAATATTCAAAAAAATGAATATTTAATTCAAGGAACAGAAACGAGGCAACAAGATGTTTGTAGAAGCATTGAAACGCCAGAACCCGGCGCTGATTTCCGCCGCACTAAGTTTGTGGCAGCAGGGCAAGATCGCCCCGGACAGCTGGGTGATCGACGTGGATCAGGTACTGGAAAACGGTAAGCGACTGATTGAGACGGCGCGGCTTTACGGCATTGAACTGTATCTGATGACCAAGCAGTTTGGCCGTAACCCATGGCTGGCGGAAAAATTGCTGGCATTAGGTTACAGCGGCATTGTGGCGGTGGATTACAAAGAGGCGCGAGTCATGCGCCGCGCTGGTTTGTCGGTGGCGCATCAGGGGCATCTGGTACAAATCCCTTGTCATCAGGTTGCTGACGCCGTTGAACAGGGCACCGACGTCATCACCGTGTTTACTCTCGACAAAGCGCGGGAAGTTTCTGCGGCAGCGGTGAAGGCCGGACGTGTGCAGTTTGTGCTGCTCAAAGTTTATAGCGACGATGATTTTCTTTATCCGGGGCAGGAGAGCGGTTTTGTACAGCATTCGCTGCACGAGGTGGTTGCTGAAATTAAGAAACTGCCGGGTCTGCATTTAGCCGGACTTACCCATTTCCCTTGCCTGCTTTGGGATGAGGCTGCCGGAAAAGTTTTGCCGACACCGAATCTTCACACGCTGATACAGGCACGGGATCAACTGGCGAAATCTGGTATTGCACTTGAGCAACTGAACGCGCCTTCAGCGACCAGCTGCACTTCGCTGCCATTACTGGCGCAATACGGTGTGACTCATGCCGAACCCGGTCATGCGCTGACGGGCACTATTCCGGCAAACCAGCAGGGCGATCAGTCTGAACGTATCGCGATGCTCTGGTTGAGTGAAATCTCCCATCATTTCCGTGGCGACAGCTACTGCTACGGTGGCGGTTACTACCGTCGTGGTCATGCGCAACATGCGTTGGTGTTTACGCCAGAAAATCAAAAGATTACTGAAACCAATCTCAAAACTGTGGATGACAGCAGTATCGACTACACCCTGTCGCTGGCAGGCGAGTTTCCGGTAAGCAGTGCAGTGGTGCTCTGTTTCCGCACGCAGATTTTTGTCACCCGTAGCGATGTGGTGCTGGTGTCCGGTATTCACCGTGGCGAACCGAAAATCGTTGGTCGTTATGACAGTCTTGGAAACTCTCTGGGGGCGTAATGGCGCGATTTGTGGTGTTAGTGATTGATAGCTTTGGCGTAGGGGCAATGAAAGATGTCACGCTGGTGCGTCCGCAAGATGCGGGAGCGAATACATGTGGTCACATCCTGAGCCAGTTGCCGCATTTGCAGCTACCAACGCTGGAGAAGCTGGGGCTAATCAACGCATTGGGTTATGCGCCAGGCGATATGCAGCCGTCAGATTCCGCAACCTGGGGCGTGGCAGAGCTGCAACATGAAGGTGGCGATACCTTTATGGGGCATCAGGAAATTTTAGGCACGCGCCCGTTACCGCCGCTGCGGATGCCTTTTTGCGATGTGATTGACCGTGTTGAGCAGGCATTAGTATCCGCCGGTTGGCAGGTGGAGCGCCGTGGCGATGAACTGCAATTTCTGTGGGTCAATCAGGCGGTTGCGATTGGCGATAATCTCGAGGCGGATTTAGGCCAAGTCTATAACATTACCGCCAATCTCTCTGTGATCTCTTTTGACGACGCAATCAAAATTGGTCGTATCGTGCGTGAGCAGGTACAGGTCGGTCGGGTCATTACATTTGGTGGCCTGTTAACCGACAGTCAACGCATTCTCGATGCCGCAGAAAGCAAAGAAGGGCGCTTTATTGGTATCAATGCGCCGCGTTCTGGCGCTTATGACAACGGCTTCCAGGTCGTGCATATGGGCTACGGTGTCGATAAAAAAGTGCAGGTGCCGCAAAAACTGTATGAGGCGGGCGTGCCAACCGTGCTGGTGGGTAAGGTGGCAGATATCGTCAGCAATCCTTATGGCGTGAGCTGGCAAAACCTGGTGGATAGCCAGCGGATTATGGATATCACCCTCGACGAATTTAACACCCATCCGACGGCGTTTATTTGCACCAATATCCAGGAAACCGACCTCGCTGGTCATGCAGAAGACGTCGCACGTTATGCCGAACGTTTGCAGGTCGTTGACCGTAACCTTGCCCGGCTTGTTGATGCGATGCAGCCAGATGATTGCCTGGTCGTGATGGCGGATCACGGCAACGATCCGACCATTGGTCACAGCCACCATACCCGCGAAGTGGTGCCGCTGCTGGTTTATCAGCAAGGCCTGGCTGCTACGCAGCTCGGTGTGCGCACCACGCTTTCTGATGTGGGAGCTACCGTGTGTGAATTTTTCCGTGCGCCACCGCCACAAAATGGTCGCTCTTTTCTTTCCTCCCTCCGGTTTGCAGGAGACACCCTATGAGTTTTGATCCGACGGGTTACACCCTGGCCCATGAGCATCTGCATATTGATCTCTCCGGCTTTAAAAACAACGTGGACTGCCGCCTTGATCAGTATGCGTTCATTTGCCAGGAGATGAACGACCTGATGACCCGGGGTGTACGTAATGTGATTGAGATGACCAACCGTTACATGGGGCGCAATGCGCAATTTATGCTCGGTGTAATGCGCGAAACCGGGATCAACGTGGTGGCCTGTACTGGTTATTACCAGGATGCGTTTTTCCCGGAACATGTGGTGACCCGCAGCGTGCAGGAACTGGCGCAGGAGATGGTCGATGAAATTGAACAGGGTATCGATGGCACGGAGCTGAAAGCCGGGCTCATCGCGGAGATCGGCTCCAGCGAAGGAAAGATTACGCCGCTGGAAGAGAAGGTATTTATTGCCGCTGCGCTGGCGCATAACCAGACCGGACGCCCGATCTCCACGCATACGTCGTTCAGCACCATGGGGCTGGAACAACTGGCTCTGTTGCAAGCCCACGGAGTTGATCTTTCGCGCGTCACCGTTGGTCACTGCGATCTGAAAGACAACCTCGACAACATTTTGAAGATGATCGATCTCGGCGCGTACGTGCAGTTCGACACCATTGGTAAGAACAGTTACTACCTGGACGAAAAGCGCATTGCGATGCTCCACGCTACGTGACCGTGGGTTGCTGAACCGCGTCATGCTGTCGATGGATATTACGCGCCGCTCCCATTTAAAAGCCAATGGTGGTTATGGCTATGACTATTTATTGACCACCTTTATTCCGCAATTGCGCCAGTCAGGATTCAGTCAGGCCGATGTGGATGTGATGTTACGTGAAACTCCCTCTCAATTTTTCCAATAAGGACAGACTCATGAAAAAGATTGGCGTTGCAGGCTTACAGCGTGAGCAGATTAAAAAAACCATTGAAGCGACGGCTCCTGGCAGTTTTGAAGTTTTCATTCACAACGACATGGAAGCGGCAATGAAAGTGAAATCCGGGCAACTGGATTACTACATCGGTGCGTGTAATACCGGTGCGGGCGCGGCATTGTCGATTGCCATCGCGGTGATTGGCTATAACAAAAGTTGCACCATTGCCAAACCAGGCATTAAAGCGAAAGACGAGCATATCGCCAAAATGATCGCTGAAGGAAAAGTGGCGTTTGGCCTTTCCGTTGAGCACGTCGAACACGCGATTCCGATGCTGATTAACCATCTGAAATAAAAGGCACGACTATGGATCTGTATATTCAGATTATCGTGGTGGCGTGCCTGACGGGTATGACATCGCTTCTGGCGCATAGCTCGGCGGCTGTTTTTCATGACGGCATCCGCCCGATCCTGCCGCAACTGATTGAAGGCTATATGAACCGTCGCGAGGCGGGGAGTATCGCTTTTGGTCTGAGCATTGGTTTTGTGGCCTCGGTGGGGATCTCTTTTACCCTGAAAACCGGGCTGCTCAACGCATGGTTACTCTTTCTTCCTACCGATATCCTCGGCGTACTGGCGATAAACAGCCTGATGGCGTTTGGTCTTGGCGCTATCTGGGGCGTGTTGATCCTTACTTGCCTGTTGCCAGTAAACCAGCTGCTGACCGCGCTGCCGGTGGATGTATTAGGTAGCCTCGGGGAATTAAGCTCGCCGGTAGTTTCTGCTTTTGCACTGTTCCCGCTGGTGGCGATTTTCTACCAGTTTGGCTGGAAGCAAAGTCTGGTCGCCGCCGTGGTTGTTCTGATGACCCGTGTGGTAGTCGTGCGCTATTTCCCACATCTTAACCCTGAATCCATCGAAATCTTTATTGGCATGGTGATGCTGCTGGGGATCGCGATAACTCACGACCTGCGTCATCGTGATGAAAATGATATTGATGCCAGCGGGCTTTCGGTGTTTGAAGAACGCACGTCGCGGATTATCAAAAACTTACCCTATATCGCCATCGTGGGAGCATTGATTGCCGCCGTTGCCAGCATGAAGATTTTCGCCGGCAGTGAAGTGTCGATCTTCACTCTGGAGAAAGCGTACTCCGCAGGCGTAACGCCGGAACAATCGCAAACGCTGATCAACCAGGCGGCACTGGCAGAATTTATGCGCGGGCTGGGTTTTGTACCGTTGATTGCCACCACCGCCTTAGCAACGGGTGTGTATGCAGTTGCGGGCTTTACCTTTGTTTATGCGGTGGGCTATCTCTCGCCGAATCCGATGGTTGCAGCGGTATTAGGCGCAGTGGTTATTTCGGCGGAAGTCTTGCTGCTTCGTTCTATCGGCAAATGGCTGGGACGCTACCCGTCGGTGCGTAATGCGTCGGATAACATCCGTAACGCCATGAATATGCTGATGGAAGTGGCGCTGCTGGTCGGTTCGATTTTCGCAGCAATTAAGATGGCGGGTTATACCGGATTCTCTATCGCGGTTGCCATTTACTTCCTCAACGAATCCCTGGGCCGTCCGGTACAGAAAATGGCGGCACCGGTCGTGGCAGTAATGATCACCGGTATTCTGCTGAATGTTCTTTACTGGCTTGGCCTGTTCGTTCCGGCTTAAGGAAGGCACCTATGAAGACGTTTCCTCTGCAAAGCCTGACGCTTATTGAGGCGCAGCAAAAGCAGTTTGCGCTGGTGGACACGATTTGCCGTCACTTTCCCGGCGCGGAGTTTCTAACCAGCGGTGATTTGGGCTTAACGCCGGGGCTGAATCAACCGCGTATTACCCAACGGGTGGAGCAGGTGCTGGCTGATGCATTTCACGCACAGGCTGCGGCGCTGGTGCAGGGCGCGGGGACTGGCGCGATTCGCGCCGGGCTGGCAGCTTTGCTCAAACCGGGGCAGCGTCTTCTGGTGCATGACGCGCCTGTTTACCCGACGACACGGGTTATTATTGAGCAGATGGGGCTGACGCTTATTACTGTTGATTTCAATGACCTGTCGGCACTGAAGCAGGTCGTCGACGAGCAACAACCGGATGCGGCGCTGGTGCAGCATACGCGCCAGCAGCCGCAGGACAGCTACGTGCTGGCAGATGTGCTGGCAACGTTGCGCCAGCGTTAACCGATGACAACTATGCGGTGATGAAGGTGGCGCGAATCGGCTGTGAATGCGGCGCGAATGTCTCGACATTTTCCTGCTTCAAGCTATTTGGGCCAGAGGGTGTTGGTGCAGTGGTCGGCGATGCTGATGTTATCAACCGTATTCGCGCCACGCTTTACTCCGGCGGTAGCCAGATCCAGGGCGCACAGGCGCTGGAAGTATTGCGTTGTCTGGTGTTTGCGCCAGTGATGCACGCGGTGCAGGCAGGGGTATCTGAACGGTTGCTGGCTTTGCTTAACGGTGGTGAGGTGCCGGAAGTGAAAAGCGCGGTGATTGCTAATGCGCAGTCGAAGGTGTTGATTGTCGAGTTTCATCAGCCGATTGCCGCCAGAGTGCTGGAAGAGGCGCAAAAGCGCGGTGCCTTGCCTTACCCGGTGGGTGCAGAGTCGAAATATGAAATCCCGCCGCTCTTTTATCGCCTTTCCGGAACGTTTCGCCAGGCGAATCCACAATCAGAACATTGTGCGATTCGCATTAACCCGAATCGCAGCGGTGAAGAGACGGTGCTGCGGATTTTGCGTGAGAGTATTGCCAGTATTTAATGCTGGATAGCACCGTCAAGCTAAATTCCGTACTGAACGGTCCCCTCGCCCCTTTGGGGAGAGGGTTAGGGTGAGGGGAACGTACGGGATGTAAAATTCAACGCGCCAGCATCGCCGGATGCGATGCTGGCGCATCTTATCCGGCCTACGGTTAATGTCTTTTATTATCAATAGTTAAGGTGATGCGATTGGCGCGGCAGAAGAGTTCGGAGACGTGCACCGGTTTGTCATTCTGATCAAAGGCGATTTTGCTGATGCGAAACAACGGTTCGCCCAGTTCGCATTTCAGCCATTTTGCCTGCGGGCGGGTGGCGGCAAAGATATCGATGGTCTTTTTGTCGCTGACCACTCGCGTGTCAAAACGCTCCTGAAATAACTGATAGGTGGAGCTTCCTTCGACGTAAATCTCATCAAAGTCAGGATAACGCGACAGCGGGATCCATGAACTATCAATAAACAGCGGCTCTTTATCGAGATACATCACCCGGCAGAGATGGAACACTTCGCTGTTTCCGGGGATGTTCAGCTTTTTGCAAAACGGCGCGGCGCTGACCCGTTCCTGTTCGATCACTTTCTCTTTCGTCGCCTTGCCTTGTGAGACGCCAAAATCGGTAAAACCACTGACAGTAAGCAGGGCGTTTTCAACTTTCTGGCTTTGTACAAAGGTGCCTTTTCCCTGCCAGCGGATCAGTACGCCGTCCGCCACTAAGTCGCTGATGGCTTTGCGAATGGTAATGCGGCTGACGTTATATTGTGTACAAAGCTCGTTTTCGGTAGGGATCTGTTGCCCGGCTTGGTAAACCCCCTGCGCGATATCATCCAGCAGTCGCTGGCGGACGGTAGCGTAGAGGAGTTGATGAGAGTAGCGGTCCGTAGCTGACATAATCGACCCTGAAATAAAGAATGAATTACTCGGATTATAGGGTCGTTTTCCGGCAAGTAACAGCACGTTGGCGTGAAGATGCTCACGCCAACGTTATACCTACCAGGCACCGTGGTACTGAATGGTTTTCGCCGCGCACGCCGTTCCCTGCGCCATCGCCTGCGGTAATGTCATCCCCGCAGACCAGCCGCAAAGGAATCCGGCAATGAACGAATCTCCGGCACCCATGGTGTCGATAACCGTCACCGGTTCAGGAGCCTGACGCCAGAACTGCGCGCCATCCCAGGCAATGCTGCCGTTTTCACCCAGCGTGACAATCACTGTTCCTGCGCCACGGGCAACAATCGCTTTCATCTTCAGACGCAGCGTTTCGTCTTCTTGCGGTGCGGAGGCAAAGGCAAAATCGAGATGCGGCACCAGTGTCTGCCAGAGCGGGCTGTCCCACTTGTCGGAGAAGTCGAAAGCGGTAAGTTTGCCCGCAGCGTGCAGCTGTGGGAATGCGTCTTCCGCATGTCCCCAGATTGCCGCGTGCACAATGTCATACTGCGCCAGCCAGGCGTAATCCTCTTCACTCAGGGCAAAGTCGGCCATCACGCCTTCGGTGTAGTCGCCAAAAACGCGATCATTGTCGTGCAGTTCCACCTGAGTTTGTGCGGTAACGCCGTGTTTCGTATGGACATGGCTGATATCGACGCCCATGCGGGCGAGATCCTGCTTCAGCTTTGTGCCGTAGTCATCGTCACCCACCCAGGTAATGCATCCCGGCTGTATGCCGTAGCGAGTGCAGTACACCGCCACATTGACCGCATTACCGCCAGAAAACGCTTTATTCAGTTGCGGGTAGATATCGACGCAGTTATCGCCGATTGTCGCCAGGGTTTTCATCTCTCATCCTCCGGCAGCAGCGCGCGAAAGCGTTCCAGCGCCTGGCGGGCATAGAGTCTGGGCTCGTTCATATACATCGTCACCAGCTCCACCGTACAGTAACCCTCATAGCCCCGCTCAATAATATCGCGCATCAGTTCCCGCAGCGGCATTTTGCCTTCTCCAGGAATGTAATGCGTGTCGCTGGCCCCGTCGCTGTCGACAATATGCAGATGACGTAATTTATCGCCCAGTTTGTCGAAATAACTCATCACCGGTTCCGCCTGGACATACGGCGCGCAAATGTCGACCATGCTGAACAGGCGCGGCGAAGGCACCAGCGCCAGCGCATGAAGCACATCATTAGCATTACACACGATGTTCGATTCATACGGCGTTAACGGTTCGAGGATTAGATCCATGCCGATGTTTTCCGCGTACTCATACAGTTCGCTTAGGTTCTCTGCCAGCCGTCCCCAGATAACATTAGGTGGCGTGAGATAGCCCGCGTGGGCCGCGGAAATCAGCGTATAACCCGCGTTCATCTCTTTTGCCATATCCATCGCCAGCTTGATCATGTCGAGGCTTTCGCGACGCATATGTTCATCGCCCAGCATCATGTTATACGGATAGCCATTGGTTTCTGGCGTATAGCCGATAATCGGCATCTGATACGTCTGCGCCAGCGCCTTGATTTGTTTGATGCCGCCCGCTTTTAAGTCCGGCGCGAACGCGTGCGGGCGACCGCCCCAAATTTCGATGCCGTCGTAACCCAGCTCGCTTGCATCACGAAATGCGTGTTCAATAGGCAGCCGCTGGTGGCCGCAGGTAAACATACCTGTTTTCATCGGGTAACTCCTTGCGTAAATCCGGCCCGTTGCCGGGCCGGGCGAGGGATTAATATTCCACCAGACCACCGTAATAGCGGCGTTCATCCGGGTTGTGATCTTTGTAAATAGACAGGTAGTAGCAGAGCCACTCCATTGGCACGAACATCAGGAACGGTGCCAGCCACGGGTGCAGCCCTTGCGAAATTTCGGCGTAATCGATGACGATCACGTTGTCAGTACGCTGTTTAACAAAGTTAATGGCGCGTTCGGTGGTGTGGCGACTTTCATCATTGCCGAGCAGGAACAGGAACGGAACGCCCGGTTCGACAATCTCCAGCGGGCCATGGCGGAACTCTCCGCTCTCAATCACGCAGCCGTGCGTCCAGGTAAATTCCATCAGCGTTACAATGCCTTCTTTGTAACCCAGCGGACGCAGCGGACCCGCAGCAACGGTATAAATCATCGGCCACTGGCTGGCCAGTTCACCAAGCTGGCGGCCTTTTTCTTCCCAGGTGCGTACCAGATGACCGAGCGCATTCGGCAACTGCTTGAGATCGTTTTTGATCTTGCCGATTTCCGCGTTCGGCGCGAGGCGGGTGATCATCTCCAGCACCACGCTGTAGCAGAGCAGCAGGTGAATTTCCCAGATACAGTCGGCCTGATAATCAATGCTAAATTCCGCCGCCGAGGTAATCGGGCTGTCCGCGCGTTTGGTGAACGCCGCAGTGAGTGCGCCGCAGGCCCGGCCCAGCTCCAGCGCTTTGATTACCTCTTCCGTTTTACCGTAGTCAGAAACGCCAATCACCGCGCAACGATCGTCGAGGCGATACGGGGTGTTATCGCAGAACTCCCAGCCGGAAATGGCGTAGACCTGAAGATCGGAAAAGCGATCCGCCAGATGTTTCGCCGCTTGCGCCGCGTTGAGTGGCGAGCCGCAGGCAACGAAATAAATACGATCAATGTCGCGCTTCACCATCTCTTCCACGATGGCGTGCACCAGCGGAACGTCATGGCTGAGAACTTTTTCCACTTCCTGAACCATATTTTCGGTGACCAGAAAGTCCACGGTGCTTTTATCAATATCCAACATTTTATTTTCTCCAGATAACATTACGACAAAGCGTTGAGCTGGCGGCTACGCTTCGCCCAGAAGGCGTAAGCAGGCAGACCAGTAGCAATAACGATGACGGCGCAGATAAGGCCGGGAATCGGTGCCCAGACAAAGGTTGAGGCGACCAGAATGAGGCTTGACGCAATGGCGAGGGTGGTCATCAGCCCGAAAGCAGGAGTACGCCACAGCGGTTTGTAATCGTCGCGTTTACGACACCAGATGATGGAGCCGAAGGTGAGGGTATTTTTGAAACACATCACCAGGGTGAAATAACCCAGCAGGCTGGTGAGATCGGAAACGAAGATGAAGAAGAGCCCCTGCGCCCCTTGCAGGATGATGGAGACATCCGGCGTGTTGTATTTCGGATGCACATGGCCGAAGCATTTAAAGAACAGGTTGTCTTTCGCCATCGCGTATTCCAGCCGCGGCTGGTACATCACGCAGCTGGAAAGCGAACCAAGAATGACGATCATCGCCGTGATGGCAACAAAGATCCCAGCGGTGCTGCCGAGTGCGGGGATCCAGGTCAGGGCGTCGGAAATCGGCGTTTCAGAATTGGCGAGTTTGTCGAAGGGCATCAGGTCGGAAATCACCAGCGCCAGCAGGGTGTAGAGCACCAGAACCAGCAGACAGGAACCAATCAGCGCTCGTGGCATGGTTTTTCCGGGGTTTTTAATTTCGCCGGTCATATAACAGATAGAGGCCATGCCGGTATACGACCAACTGGTGGCAGAGATCCCCGCCAGCAGCGCCATAAAGCTGCCCGTTGCGCCAATCGCAGTGGTGGTAGGGGCGGCAAAATTCTCCGCTTTAAACCAGAAGATCCCAAGGCCAATGACGATAGTGAACGGGATAATTTTGGCGATGGTAATTAGCGTCTGAAACGCTGCGCCGCCTTCAACGGAGCGCAGGTGTAGCAACATAAAGGCGATAATTAATCCGGCGGCGATAAATTTACCGGGCAACGGATCGATAGGCGTTAAAAAGCCAAGATTGCTGACAATCGCCAGCGCCATAATCGACAATGACGGCGCATCGTTGGCCCAGAAGCTGGCCCAGCCGGAGAGGAAAGCCAGCGGTCGGCTTCCGGCATTTTTCAGATAAACATAATCTGCGCCATTTTCCGGATAAGCGGTGGATAGTTCCGCATAGACGCACATTTGCGGGATCACAATTAACCCGCCAATGACAAACGTGAGCACCGTAAGCCACGGCGTGCCCGCTGCTTTTGCCACTTCACCCACAGATACAAAAATACCGGAGCCGACGGTTGTCCCGACGGCGATTGCAAGAACGGCCCAAAATCCGAGCTTGCGTTGGAGTTCCTGGCTTCCCATAGCGATACCTTTTTCTTGTCCAACACGTTGTAGGGGAGAGTTTGCAGTCATTTAAAAGGTAACATGACAATGCATGATGAATATAATAACATATGATGTTATGTAATGCGGAGGAAGATCACAAAATTTCGCACAGGATCGCGCTGTGGCTAATGAATGTAGTTATCCAATTGAAATTAAAGTGAAAATATTTTTACGGGTGGGGAGCAAGAAGGATATAGAAACAAATACGCCCTCGGAAAATCCAGAGGGCGTCGGGCAATTAAACCGGTGTTAGCCGATTTCTGTCAGAGACTTACTGTGCAGTAGGACCGCAACCGCCAATGATTTTAGAAATAGAAATTGCCGGGTGCAGCAGGTAGTCGTAAGAGCAGTTCTTATCACGGTTTTCAATATGACCAGTACATGCAGTTAACGTAGCCAGTACTGCACCTACCAGTGCAACTTTAATAAATTTGTTCATTTACATTCCCGGTAATGACTCCAACTTACTGATAGTGTTTTATGTTCAGATAATGCCCGATGACCTTGTCATGCAGCTCCACCGATTTTGAGAACGACAGTGACTTCCGTCGTAAGCGTCAACGGAGCACCGTATTGACGCTTATTTATTGGTGAGTGCTACGTTCCATGGCAGGAGTTCGTCAACACGGTTGGAAGGCCATTCCGGCAGTACGCTCAGGATATAGCGCAGATACGCTTCCGGATCGATACCGTTCAGTCGGCAGGTGCCGATCAGCCCGTACAGTAGCGCACCACGCTCTCCACCGTGATCGCTGCCGAAGAACATAAAGTTTTTCTTTCCGAGACAGACTGCACGAAGCGCTCTTTCCGCGGCATTATTATCCGCCTCAGCCAGACCATCATCACTGAAGTTGCACAACGCAACCCAGTGCTTCCTGATATACCGGAACGCATCTCTCAGACGGCATTTTTTCGATAACGTGTGTTCTTTCTCCTGCATCAGCTTATACAGGGAAGTCAGTAGCGGTTTACTCTGCATTTGCCTGACCGCCAGGCGTTCAGACACCGGCAACCCGCGTATTTCGTGCTCGATGGCGTACAGCTCACCGATTAGTTTCAGGGCTTCTTCCGCTGTCGCGCTTTTGGTACTGATATATACATCGTGGACTTTGCGCCGCGCATGAGCCCAGCATCCTGCTTCCGTCAACGCGCCGCCTTCTCGTTCGGCACTGAACAGCCGATCGTAACCATTAAACGCATCTGCCTGCAGGATACCCCGGAAGGGACTAAGGTGCTGCTCCGGATGTTTACCCTGATGGTCCGGTGAGTAGGCGAACCAGAC
>NZ_MIIV01000021.1:0-13421 GCF_001743015.1 Shigella sp. FC1567 | reverse complement strand
GCTGGCCGCTGTATGAATCACGCCTGAAGGGAAAGCTGCACGTTATCAGCAAGCGTTACACTCAGCGCATTGAGCGACATAATCTGAATCTGAGACAACATCTGGCAAGGCTGGGACGGAAGTCACTGTCGTTCTCAAAATCGGTGGAGCTGCATGACAAGGTCATCGGGCATTATCTGAACATAAAACACTATCAGTAAGTTGGAGTCATTACCCTTTTTCTACGCTGCGTATAAATCGCATCCATCACAAAAATTGCCAGCGCCACCCAAATAAAGGCGAAGGTCACCATCTTATCGGCACCCGGTTTTTCACCATAAAACGTCACTGCCAACAGGAACATCAGCGTCGGGCCAATATACTGGAAGAAGCCTAACGTGGAGAGACGCAGGCGTGTAGCAGCTGCGGTAAAACACAACAGCGGTACGGTGGTGACAATACCGGCGGCGATCAGCAGCAAATTCAGCAACATCGGGTTTTGCCCCATATGGCTGGTTGAGCTGTCGGCAATAGCAAACAGATAAATCGCCGCCACGGGCAGCAGCCACATGGTTTCGATTAACATGCCGGTTTGCGCTTCAACGGCAATTTTCTTGCGTACCAGTCCGTAGAAGGCAAAACTAAACGCCAGCCCCAGCGCGATGATTGGCAGCGAACCAAAAGTCCACAACTGAACCAACACGCCACATATCGCCAGAATCACCGCCAGCCATTGCATCCGGCGGAATCGCTCGCCGAGGAAAATCATCCCCAGCACAATGTTCACCAGCGGGTTAATAAAGTAACCAAGGCTCGCTTCCAGCATATGGTGATTGTTCACCGCCCAGATAAACAGTAGCCAGTTGCCACCAATCAGCACGGCAGAGACTGCCAGCATAAAAATTTTCTGTGGCGTCTGAATCAGCGTTTTTAAATAGGACCACTGGCGGCAAATGCTCATCAGCACCACCATAAAGAAAAACGACCAGATCACGCGATGCGTCAGGATCTCATCGGCGGGCACGTAGTAAATCAGCTTGAAGTATGCTGGCGCAATACCCCAAATAAAATAAGCGGCAAGAGCGAGTAATACGCCCTGCCGCGTTTGTTTTGCATCCATCGGGAATACTCATTTTTAATTGGTAACAGCAGTTTACCTGCTTTTATGTCTTCAACCTACCATATAGGTGGCGGTGGCACTGGCAATATAAAGCTGTTCTTCATTGTGTAATTCAACGCGGGCGACGGCGACTTTATTGCCTGCACGCAACAGGCTACTGGTAGCAGTAAAACGCTCGCCCCTGCCTGGGCGCAGATAATCAACGCGAAGATCAATGGTCCCCATCCGCGATAGCCGCTGGCGTAGTTCATCTTCACTGATGGTTTCGTGGCGGGTTAAGGTACTTCCCACGCACACCAGACCGGCGGCGACATCCAGCGCCGACGCAATGACTCCGCCGTGCAAAATGCTTTGCGCCCAGTTACCCACCATCATCGGCTGATTTTTAAAGGCCAGCTGTGCGAACTCTTTTTCGTAACGCTCCAGCTCCATCCCTAACGCGCGGTTAAATGGCATGTGATAAACAAACATCTCACCCACTAATTTCAGGGCTTGTTCAGCGGTCAGTACGGCAGACATATCATCCTTACACTTCATTGGTTAATGAAATGTTGATTTTATGCTTCTTTGTTGTTGGTTTCTACTTTAGGAAGGGATAACTAACGGCAATGGAGTTAAGTATGTAAAATAGCCCGCAGAAAAACATTCACCTTATCAATAATTCGTTACGGAGAACACGACCGATGCGGACTCTGCAGGGCTGGTTGTTGCCGGTGTTTATGTTGCCTATGGCAGTATATGCACAAGAGGCAACGGTGAAAGAGGTGCATGACGCGCCAGCGGTGCGTGGCAGTATTATCGCCAATATGCTGCAGGAGCATGACAATCCGTTCACGCTCTATCCTTATGACACCAACTACCTCATCTACACCCAAACCAGCGATCTGAACAAAGAAGCGATTGCCAGTTACGACTGGGCGGAAAATGCGCGTAAGGATGAAGTAAAGTTTCAGTTGAGCCTGGCATTTCCACTGTGGCGTGGGATTTTAGGCCCGAACTCGGTGTTGGGTGCGTCTTATACGCAAAAATCCTGGTGGCAACTGTCCAATAGCGAAGAGTCTTCACCGTTTCGTGAAACCAACTACGAACCGCAATTGTTCCTCGGTTTTGCCACCGATTACCGTTTTGCAGGTTGGACGCTGCGCGATGTGGAGATGGGGTATAACCACGACTCTAACGGGCGTTCCGACCCGACCTCCCGCAGCTGGAACCGCCTTTATACTCGCCTGATGGCAGAAAACGGTAACTGGCTGGTAGAAGTGAAGCCGTGGTATGTGGTGGGTAATACTGACGATAACCCGGATATCACCAAATATATGGGTTACTACCAGCTTAAAATCGGCTATCACCTCGGTGATGCGGTGTTGAGTGCGAAAGGACAGTACAACTGGAATACCGGTTACGGCGGCGCGGAGTTAGGCTTAAGTTACCCGATCACCAAACATGTGCGCCTTTATACTCAGGTTTACAGCGGCTATGGCGAATCGCTCATCGACTATAACTTCAACCAGACCCGTGTCGGTGTAGGAGTTATGCTAAACGACTTGTTTTGATGAACGGTTGAGTGGTTGGCAAATCTGGAACCCAGCATCCAGGATTACCCTCTCAGAGACTAAAAGCATTGCAGTTTCTCGCGCAGGCGCTGAAAATAGCGCCTGTTTTTATTTCAGGCAATCGGGGTGAATGTGGCGCAGGCGGAAGTGTTGAATCTGGAGTCCGGAGCTAAACAGGTTTTACAAGAAACCTTTGGCTACCAACAGTTTCGCCCCGGCCAGGAAGAAATTATCGACACTGTGCTTTCCGGTCGCGATTGCCTGGTCGTCATGCCCACCGGTGGCGGAAAATCCCTTTGCTATCAAATTCCTGCCTTATTGCTAAACGGCCTTACCGTGGTTGTTTCACCGCTGATTTCGTTGATGAAAGATCAGGTGGATCAACTGCAAGCCAACGGCGTGGCGGCGGCGTGCCTTAACTCGACGCAAACCCGCGAGCAGCAACTTGAAGTGATGACAGGCTGCCGCACCGGGCAAATTCGTCTGCTTTATATCGCCCCGGAACGCCTGATGCTGGATAACTTTCTTGAGCATCTGGCGCACTGGAATCCGGTGTTATTAGCCGTTGATGAAGCGCACTGTATCTCCCAATGGGGCCACGATTTCCGCCCGGAATATGCCGCGCTTGGTCAGTTACGCCAGCGTTTCCCGACCCTGCCGTTTATGGCGCTGACTGCCACAGCCGACGACACCACGCGCCAGGATATCGTGCGCTTGCTGGGGCTGAACGATCCGCTGATTCAAATCAGCAGTTTTGACCGTCCGAATATTCGCTACATGCTGATGGAGAAGTTCAAACCGCTCGATCAGTTGATGCGCTACGTGCAGGAACAGCGCGGTAAGTCAGGCATTATCTACTGCAACAGCCGCGCGAAAGTAGAAGACACCGCTGCGCGCCTGCAAAGCAAGGGAATTAGCGCGGCGGCCTATCATGCTGGGCTGGAAAATAATGTTCGCGCCGACGTGCAGGAAAAATTTCAGCGCGATGACCTGCAAATTGTGGTGGCGACGGTGGCGTTCGGCATGGGCATCAATAAACCAAACGTTCGCTTCGTGGTCCACTTTGATATTCCGCGCAATATCGAATCCTATTATCAGGAAACCGGTCGCGCCGGGCGTGATGGCCTGCCCGCGGAAGCGATGCTGTTTTACGATCCGGCCGATATGGCGTGGCTGCGCCGTTGCCTGGAAGAGAAGCCGCAGGGGCAGTTACAGGATATCGAACGTCATAAACTCAATGCGATGGGCGCTTTTGCCGAAGCGCAAACTTGCCGTCGTCTGGTATTGCTGAACTATTTTGGCGAAGGGCGGCAAGAGCCGTGCGGGAACTGCGATATCTGCCTCGATCCGCCGAAACAGTACGACGGTTCAACCGATGCTCAGATTGCCCTTTCCACCATTGGTCGTGTGAATCAGCGGTTTGGGATGGGTTATGTGGTGGAAGTGATTCGTGGTGCTAATAACCAGCGTATCCGCGACTATGGTCATGACAAACTGAAAGTCTATGGCATGGGCCGTGATAAAAGCCATGAACATTGGGTGAGCGTGATCCGCCAGCTGATTCACCTCGGCCTGGTGACGCAAAATATTGCCCAGCATTCTGCCCTACAACTGACAGAGGCCGCGCGCCCGGTGCTGCGCGGCGAATCCTCTTTGCAACTTGCCGTGCCGCGTATCGTGGCGCTCAAACCGAAAGCGATGCAGAAATCGTTCGGCGGCAACTATGATCGCAAACTGTTCGCCAAATTACGCAAACTGCGTAAATCGATTGCCGATGAAAGTAATGTCCCGCCGTACGTGGTGTTTAACGACGCAACCTTGATTGAGATGGCTGAACAGATGCCGATCACCGCCAGCGAAATGCTCAGCGTTAACGGCGTTGGGATGTGCAAGCTGGAACGCTTTGGTAAACCGTTTATGGCGCTGATTCGTGCGCATGTCGATGGCGACGACGAAGAGTAGTCAGCAGCATAAAAAAGTGCCAGGATGAAGACTCCGTAAACGTTTCCCCCGCGAGTCAAATGTATGTTGATGTTATTTCTCACCGTCGCCATGGTGCACATTGTGGCGCTTATGAGCCCCGGTCCCGATTTCTTTTTTGTCTCTCAGACCGCTGTCAGTCGTTCCCGTAAAGAAGCGATGATGGGCGTGCTGGGTATTACCTGCGGCGTTAT
This sequence comes from Shigella sp. FC1567, assembly GCF_001743015.1. Lineage (NCBI taxonomy): Bacteria > Pseudomonadati > Pseudomonadota > Gammaproteobacteria > Enterobacterales > Enterobacteriaceae > Shigella > Shigella sp. FC1567. The sequence continues at coordinate 8,595 of NZ_MIIV01000021.1, read as the reverse complement.
GGTTTGGGCAGGGATTGCGTTGCTTGGCCTGCATTTGATTATCGAAAAAATGGCCTGGCTGCATACGCTGATTATGGTTGGCGGTGGCCTGTATCTCTGCTGGATGGGTTACCAGATGCTACGCGGTGCACTGAAAAAAGAGGCTGTATCTGCGCCTGCACCACAGATTGAGCTGGCGAAAAGCGGGCGCAGTTTCCTGAAAGGTTTACTGACCAATCTCGCTAATCCGAAAGCGATTATCTACTTTGGCTCGGTGTTCTCATTGTTTGTCGGTGATAACGTTGGCACTACCGCGCGCTGGGGCATTTTTGCGCTGATCATTGTCGAAACACTGGCGTGGTTTACCGTCGTTGCCAGCCTGTTTGCCCTGCCGCAAATGCGCCGTGGTTATCAACGTCTGGCGAAGTGGATTGATGGTTTTGCCGGGGCGTTATTTGCCGGATTTGGCATTCATTTGATTATTTCGCGGTGATGCCAGACGCGTCTTCAGAGTAAGTCGGATAAGGCGTTTACGCCGCATCCGACATTATTTTTCACGCATGCCTCGCCGATGCTAACAGCGCTCCCACCAGCATAAACAACGAGCCGAAAATCTTATTCAGCGCCTTCATCTGCTTTGGTCCTTTAATCCATAGAGCAATCCGTTGAGCAAGGGTGGCGTAACCGATCATCACAATAATATCGACTACAATAGTGGTGACGCCGAGCACGATATACTGCATCAGTTGCGGCTGCTGTGGCATGATGAATTGCGGAAATAGCGCCGCCAGAAACACAATACTTTTGGGATTGGTGAGATTCACAAAAACTGCGCGCTGGAACAAATGTCGACGCGATTGAGTAGAGGCCAGCGATTTAAGGTCAATTGCACCAGCGGCGCGCCACTGCTGGATTCCCAGCCAAATCAAGTAAGCCGCGCCTGCCCACTTCAACACTTCAAACGCAATCACTGAGCGGGAAAATAGCGTCCCCAAACCCACGCCAACCAGCACAATATGAATCGCCAGTCCGGTCTGAAGCCCAGCAATAGACGCCACCGCGCCGCGATAACCGTGGTTGAGCGAGGTGGTCATAGTGTTGATTGCACCAGAGCCTGGCGACAGGCTTAAAATGATCGATGTCAGCAGGTAGGCAAACCACCATTCTAAGGTCATGATGAACTCCCGGTGTGTCTATTTTTGTGCCACAATACGCTACTGTCGCAGCGTTGTGTCAGGCACGCTAAAAAAAACGATTTTACGTGGTTTAAGAGGCAGATTACCCGATGTTTCAGCAGCAAAAAGACTGGGAAACAAGAGAAAACGCGTTTGCTGCTTTTACCATGGGACCGCTGACTGATTTCTGGCGTCAGCGTGATGAAGCAGAGTTTACTGGTGTGGATGACATTCCGGTGCGCTTTGTCCGTTTTCGCGCACAGCACCATGACCGGGTGGTAGTCATCTGCCCGGGGCGTATTGAGAGCTACGTAAAATATGCGGAACTGGCCTATGACCTGTTCCATTTGGGGTTTGATGTCTTAATCATCGACCATCGCGGGCAGGGACGTTCCGGTCGCCTGTTAGCCGATCCGCATCTCGGGCATGTTAATCGCTTTAATGATTATGTTGATGATCTGGCGGCATTCTGGCAGCAGGAGGTCCAGCCCGGTCCGTGGCGTAAACGCTATATACTGGCACATTCGATGGGCGGTGCGATCTCCACATTATTTCTGCAACGCCATCCAGGTGTATGTGACGCCATTGCGCTAACTGCGCCAATGTTTGGGATCGTGATTCGTATGCCGTCATTTATGGCACGGCAGATCCTCAACTGGGCCGAAGCGCATCCACGTTTCCGTGATGGCTATGCAATAGGCACCGGGCGCTGGCGCGCGTTGCCGTTTGCTATCAACGTACTGACCCACAGCAGACAGCGATATCGACGTAACTTACGCTTCTATGCTGATGACCCAACGATTCGCGTCGGTGGGCCGACCTACCATTGGGTACGCGAAAGTATTCTGGCTGGCGAACAGGTGTTAGCCGGTGCGGGTGATGACGCCACGCCAACGCTTCTCTTGCAGGCTGAAGAGGAACGCGTGGTGGATAACCGCATGCATGACCGTTTTTGTGAACTCCGCACCGCCGCGGGCCATCCTGTCGAAGGAGGACGGCCGTTGGTAATTAAAGGTGCTTACCATGAGATCCTTTTTGAAAAGGACGCAATGCGCTCAGTCGCGCTCCACGCCATCGTTGATTTTTTCAACAGGCATAACTCACCCAGCGGAAACCGCTCTACAGAGGTTTAAATTTCTTATGTACCAGGTTGTTGCGTCTGATTTAGATGGCACGTTACTTTCTCCCGACCATACGTTATCCCCTTACGCCAAAGAAACTCTGAAGCTGCTCACCGCGCGCGGCATCAACTTTGTGTTTGCGACCGGTCGTCACCACGTTGATGTGGGGCAAATTCGCGATAATCTGGAGATTAAGTCTTACATGATTACCTCCAATGGTGCGCGCGTTCACGATCTGGATGGTAATCTGATTTTTGCTCATAACCTGGATCGCGACATTGCCAGCGATCTGTTTGGCGTAGTCAACGACAATCCGGACATCATTACTAACGTTTATCGCGACGACGAATGGTTTATGAATCGCCATCGCCCGGAAGAGATGCGCTTTTTTAAAGAAGCGGTGTTCAAATATGCGCTGTATGAGCCTGGATTACTGGAGCCGGAAGGCGTCAGCAAAGTGTTCTTCACCTGCGATTCCCATGAACAACTGCTGCCGCTGGAGCAGGCGATTAACGCTCGTTGGGGCGATCGCGTCAACGTCAGTTTCTCTACCTTAACCTGTCTGGAAGTGATGGCGGGCGGCGTTTCAAAAGGCCATGCGCTGGAAGCGGTGGCGAAGAAACTGGGCTACAGCCTGAAGGATTGTATTGCGTTTGGTGACGGGATGAACGACGCCGAAATGCTGTCGATGGCGGGGAAAGGCTGCATTATGGGCAGTGCGCACCAGCGTCTGAAAGACCTTCATCCCGAGCTGGAAGTGATTGGTACTAATGCCGACGACGCGGTGCCGCATTATCTGCGTAAACTCTATTTATCGTAATCGTTCTTTATTTGGTCAGTTGTCAACCTGATACTTCGCTACAATGGATACTCGTTAATCAAAGAGTTTTCCATTGTGGCGCTACTTATCATCACCACGATTCTGTGGGCCTTCTCCTTTAGCTTTTATGGCGAGTACCTTGCGGGGCACGTCGATAGCTATTTTGCGGTGCTGGTGCGCGTTGGCCTGGCGGCACTCGTTTTTCTGCCGTTTCTGCGTACCCGTGGCAATAGCCTGAAAACAGTCGGCCTGTATATGCTGGTGGGCGCGATGCAGCTCGGCGTGATGTATATGCTGAGTTTCCGCGCTTATCTCTATCTGACGGTTTCCGAACTGCTGCTGTTCACCGTACTGACGCCGCTCTACATCACGCTGATTTATGACATCATGAATAAGCGCCGTCTGCGCTGGGGATATGCTTTTAGTGCCTTGTTGGCGGTGATTGGTGCCGGGATTATTCGCTATGATCAGGTCACCGACCATTTCTGGACTGGCTTGTTGCTGGTGCAACTCTCCAATATCACTTTTGCCATCGGCATGGTGGGTTACAAACGCCTGATGGAAACTCGCCCGATGCCGCAGCATAACGCCTTTGCGTGGTTCTATCTTGGCGCGTTCCTGGTGGCGGTAATTGCATGGTTCTTGCTGGGAAATGCGCAGAAAATGCCGCAAACCACGTTGCAATGGGGCATTCTGGTGTTTCTTGGCGTGGTGGCTTCCGGGATTGGCTACTTTATGTGGAACTACGGCGCGACGCAGGTGGACGCCGGAACGCTGGGAATTATGAATAATATGCACGTTCCGGCAGGGCTGCTGGTAAACCTGGCTATCTGGCACCAACAGCCGCACTGGCCAACGTTGATTACAGGCGCGCTGGTGATCCTGGCCTCACTGTGGGTGCATCGTAAGTGGGTCGCTCCGCGCTCTTCACAAACGGCAGATGATCGCAGGCGTGATTGCGCGCTGAGCGAATAAACGCTTCCGTAACTGGCTGACGCTGCTCGCCATCGCGCACGGCGGCGTACAGTCGGCTCCACAAGCCTTCGCCCAGGGTTTTGGTCACCACCAGACCCTGGCGCTCAAAACTCTCTACTACCCAATGCGGTAGCGCGGCAATACCCATCCGCGCGGCAACCATCTGAATCAACAATAAGGTGTTATCGACGCTTTTCAGTGACGGACTGACGCCTGCCGGCTGAAGAAAATGCCGCCAGACATCCAGTCGACTACGCTGCACCGGATAAATTAATAGCGTCTCGCTGGCGAGATCTTCCGGTGTAATACGCGTTTTTGCCGCCAGTGGATGGTCAGGTGCTAACACCAGACGCACTTCATAGTCGAACATCGGCGAATAATGCAGACCACTGCGCGGCAGAATATCGGACGTCATTACCAGATCCAGCTCTCCCTGTTGCAAGGCGGGCTGCGGGTCAAATGTCACGCCCGATTTAAAGTCCATCTCGACCTGCGGCCAGTTCTTATGGAAATTTTCTAACGCGGGCGTCAGCCACTGTATACAGCTATGGCACTCAATGGCAATGCGCAGACGCGTCTGCTGCGGTTCATTGCAGGCTTGCAGTGCCTGGCTAATTTGTGGCAGCACCTGGTTTGCCAGTTGCAACAGGATTTCTCCCTGCGGTGTAAAGCGAAGCGGCTGGCTTTTACGCACAAATAGCCGGAAGCCAAGGCGTTGTTCCAGATCGCTAAACTGGTGAGACAGGGCGGATTGCGTTTGATGCAACGTCGCCGCAGCGGCTGCGAGTGAGCCGCAGTTCCGCAACGCTTGTAGCGTTTTCAGATGTTTTACTTCGATCATGAAAGTCCTTCACTTCGGCATGAATAATTTGCGCTTGAGGAATATACAGTAACCGCCAATTATGGATGTGTAAACATCTGGACGGCTAAAATCCTTCGTCTTTTAAATTTATGGTGCGTTGGCTGCGTTTCTCCACCCCGGTCACTTACTTCAGTAAGCTCCCGGGGATGAATAAACTTGCCGCCTTCCCTAAATTCAAAATCCATAGGATTTACATATAATTAGAGGAAGAAAAATGACAATATTGAATCACACCCTCGGTTTCCCTCGCGTTGGCCTGCGTCGCGAGCTGAAAAAAGCGCAAGAGAGTTATTGGGCAGGGAACTCCACGCGTGAAGAACTGCTGGCGGTAGGGCGTGAATTGCGTGCTCGTCACTGGGATCAACAAAAGCAAGCGGGTATCGACCTGCTGCCGGTGGGCGATTTTGCCTGGTACGATCATGTACTGACCACCAGTCTGCTGCTGGGTAACGTTCCGGCGCGTCATCAGAACAAAGATGGTTCGGTAGATATTGACACCCTGTTCCGTATTGGTCGTGGACGTGCGCCGACTGGCGAACCTGCGGCGGCAGCGGAAATGACCAAATGGTTTAACACCAACTATCACTACATGGTGCCGGAATTCGTTAAAGGCCAACAGTTCAAACTGACCTGGACGCAGCTGCTGGAGGAAGTGGACGAGGCGCTGGCGCTGGGCCACAACGTTAAGCCTGTGCTGCTGGGGCCGGTTACCTGGCTGTGGCTGGGGAAAGTGAAAGGTGAACAGTTTGACCGCCTGAGCCTGCTGAACGACATTCTGCCGGTTTATCAGCAAGTGCTGGCAGAACTGGAGAAACGCGGCATCGAGTGGGTACAGATTGATGAACCCGCGCTGGTACTGGAACTACCACAGGCGTGGCTGGACGCATACAAACCCGCTTACGACGCGCTCCAGGGACAGGTGAAACTGCTGCTGACTACCTATTTTGAAGGCGTTACGCCAAATCTCGACACGATTACTGCGCTGCCTGTTCAGGGACTGCATGTGGACCTTGTACATGGTAAAGATGGCGTTGCTGAACTGCACAAGCGCCTGCCTTCTGACTGGCTGCTGTCTGCGGGACTGATCAATGGTCGTAACGTCTGGCGCGCCGATCTTACTGAGAAATATGCGCAAATTAAGGACATTGTCGGCAAACGTGATTTGTGGGTGGCATCTTCCTGCTCGTTGCTGCACAGCCCCATCGACCTGAGCGTGGAAACGCGTCTTGATGCAGAAGTGAAAAGCTGGTTTGCCTTCGCCTTACAAAAATGCCATGAACTGGCACTGCTGCGCGATGCGCTGAACAGTGGTGACACGGCAGCTCTGGCAGAGTGGAGCGCCCCAATTCAGGCGCGTCGTCACTCTACTCGTGTACATAATCCGGCGGTAGAAAAGCGTCTGGCGGCGATCACCGCCCAGGACAGCCAGCGTGCGAATGTCTATGAAGTGCGTGCTGAAGCCCAGCGTGCGCGTTTTAAACTGCCAGCGTGGCCGACCACCACGATTGGTTCCTTCCCGCAAACCACGGAAATTCGTACCCTGCGTCTGGATTTCAAAAAGGGCAATCTCGACGCCAACAACTACCGCACGGGCATTGCGGAACATATCAAGCAGGCCATTGTTGAGCAGGAACGTTTGGGACTGGATGTGCTGGTACATGGCGAGGCCGAGCGTAATGACATGGTGGAATACTTTGGCGAGCACCTCGACGGATTTGTCTTTACGCAAAACGGTTGGGTACAGAGCTACGGTTCCCGCTGCGTGAAGCCACCGATTGTTATTGGTGACGTTAGTCGCCCGGCACCGATTACCGTGGAGTGGGCGAAGTATGCGCAATCTCTGACTGATAAACCGGTGAAAGGGATGCTGACTGGCCCGGTGACCATTCTCTGCTGGTCGTTCCCGCGTGAAGATGTCAGCCGTGAAACCATCGCCAAACAAATTGCGCTGGCGCTGCGTGATGAAGTGGCGGACCTGGAAGCCGCAGGAATTGGCATCATCCAGATTGATGAACCGGCGCTGCGCGAAGGTTTACCGCTGCGTCGTAGCGACTGGGATGCATATCTCCAGTGGGGCGTGGAGGCCTTCCGTATCAACGCCGCCGTGGCGAAAGATGACACACAAATCCACACTCACATGTGTTATTGCGAGTTCAACGACATCATGGATTCCATTGCGGCACTGGATGCAGACGTCATCACCATCGAAACCTCGCGTTCCGACATGGAGTTGCTGGAGTCGTTTGAAGAGTTTGATTATCCGAATGAAATCGGTCCAGGCGTCTATGACATTCACTCGCCAAACGTACCGAGCGTAGAATGGATTGAAGCCTTGCTGAAGAAAGCGGCAAAACGCATTCCGGCAGAGCGCCTGTGGGTCAACCCGGACTGTGGCCTGAAAACGCGCGGCTGGCCAGAAACCCGCGCGGCACTGGCGAACATGGTGCAGGCGGCGCAGAATTTGCGTCGGGGATGATGAATATTAACGAGTCACTGTAAATTGCAGTACGATGAAAGAGGCAAAACTGCCTGATACCAGGCCTACATAATTTATGCAATTTATTGAATTTTTGAGTTTTGTTGGCCGGACAAGGCGTTCACGCCGCATCCGGCATGAACAACGCGCACTTTGCCAATAATCTGATGGCTTCCATCACCGGAAGCCATTTTGCTATCTGCGCCCGTTCAGATACAGAAATAACCGAATCATTTTTACGCAAAATATAATCCTGAGCGATTTGTTCAGTAATCAACGCTACGTTATTTATTCTCACTTTTCACGAAATTGTATCCCTTTTCAGTAACGTGGTAGTGAGGCATAGACTTATGTCCGCTATCCTCAATAATAACCAAACCCTCGTTAGCTAATTTGTTAACAATGTTAACAACATTACCGAATCCTGGAATTTGCCTTATGGATAGTGTGCGATCGAGATTCATCCAGTTCCAGTTTATATCTTTCTCAGCCATAACTTTCAGTACGTTAATTTCAGTTTCAGTTATCATAGTCAAGTGCATCCTGGTGGTATAAGTCATTAAGTTCTCCCTTAAGTTTATAATCTTCTAGAGTAGCAGTATGCGTATGATTCCAGAGTGCATAGCCTGCGTCACCATCAGGTTGTCCTGTTTCCCAACCAAGATTACAGTAACGCTGATATTCCCGACACTCATGAGTATAGAAGTTAAGATCTACTTGTTCTGGGGGGATTTTTCCTTTCTCAATGTCTTTCAGTCTATTGATCATCACTTCATTTATAGGGTCATGACCAAATCTGGCTATGTGTTTTTCAACAATAGCGATACCTTCCCTGTTGATTGTTACGCCATCTGTCGTCAGATTTTCTATTGGACCACCGGCAAGGTCGGGATTAAATGGTCTGAACCGCCCCGGGAATCCTGGAGACTAAACTTCCTGAGAAAGAGGTAAACAGGATGACTAAAAATACTCGTTTTTCCCCCGAAGTCCGTCAGAGGGCGATTCGTATGGTTCTGGAAAGTCAGGGCGAATATGACTCACAGTGGGCGGCAATTTGTTCCATTGCCCCAAAGATTGGCTGTACACCGGAGACTCTGCGTGTCTGGGTACGCCAGCATGAGCGGGATACCGGAGGCGGTGATGGCGGGCTCACCACCGCTGAACGTCAGCGTCTGAAAGAGCTGGAA
>NZ_MIIV01000020.1:0-13488 GCF_001743015.1 Shigella sp. FC1567 | reverse complement strand
AGTGGAGTGGCTGACGGATAATGGTTCATGCTACCGGGCTAATGAAACACGCCAGTTCGCCCGGATGTTGGGACTTGAACCGAAGAACACGGCGGTGCGGAGTCCGGAGAGTAACGGAATAGCAGAGAGCTTCGTGAAAACGATAAAGCGTGACTACATCAGTATCATGCCCAAACCAGACGGGTTAACGGCAGCAAAGAACCTTGCAGAGGCGTTCGAGCATTATAACGAATGGCATCCGCATAGTGCGCTGGGTTATCGCTCGCCACGGGAATATCTGCGGCAGCGGGCTTGTAATGGGTTAAGTGATAACAGATGTCTGGAAATATAGGGGCAAATCCACTCTGTCGCAGGTGAACTGGCACCAGCTGGCACATATAACTCACCAACTTTCGTCGCCGCCTGGCCGCATGTATTGAACATTAACAGCAATAAAAGACATAAAACATGACGAAGGATTTTCATTTTAAATATACTCAAAAGTTGCTGTCAGGCTGGCGGTGAAATCACCGATGGTTACATCACGACCGCTTTTCGCCTAGATCCAGGCCCGGAAATTAATATCATTGTTGCCGTTGGTAAGCGCAAAGGTCGCCCCGGTGGTGTTGTTAATATCCACCCGCTTGCCGTCGAGCGTTTCCATCCCTATCCCCACGCCCTGCGCGGTGGAGGTGTCATCGACTGCCAGAAAACCCGGCTGACCGCTGTCTTCGGTGCCGCTCAGCGTGACTTTGACGTTGTATCCCGCCGGCCCTTTGCAGTCTTTCAGCTTAAACACAACCGGCAGATGCGCGGACTGCCCAGATACCATCAAATCCCGGTTGCTGACGGTGGGAAAATGGATTTCTGCCAGGTTGGCACCATCCACCACCAGCGTGCAGGATTTACTCAGCAGGTTGCCGTAAAAATGCAGGTTGTTGTCGACTGCCTGTGCTCCTGTGCTGGCGGTCAGCAGCAGGCCTGCTAACAGCGCATAACCGGGTGAATAAATGTGTGCTGTTTTCATTGGTAATCCACCCGTAAGGTTGCGTAAGCAGAAAAGGTCGTGTCCGTCAGCACCGCATCAGCCGCTTTGACCGGTACCGCCTCCAGCTTTGGCTTCTGGCTAAAATCGGTGGCGTTAATGGAAAGCGGCTCGTTGAGCTTAAAACGCTGACCGTCATGCTGAAGCTCAATTCCGAAGCCCGGTACATCCGTCTCAATAGCAGAGTCGTTGTAGGAGGTGGCAGTCCCCGTCCAGGAGAGTGTCATATTCCACTCGGGATCGCGGACATCCGAGTCGCAGCTCAGTTCGTAGTCCACTTTCTGACGACCATAATTGCCATCAATGCTGTCGATAATGAGATCGCGAAATTGCACTTCGATGGTTTGCCCGCCGCTGATGCTACAGGCGGGCGGCGACATCAGCGTACCGTCGAATGTGATGTCATCTTCCGCCGCCAGCACAGCCCCGCAACCAGCGCACAGTAAAAGGAGCAGGAATTTTTTCATTGGTAATCCACCACCATGGTCATCGTGGCGTTAAACTCCGACGGAGTCAGTTGCACCCCGCTCTGTTTTACCGGCACCGCTTTCAGCTGAGGCTGAGTGTTGACATTAAAAGGCGTCCAGTTATTTTCACCAACTGCAAACAGGGAGTTGTCGGCGGCGTTTTCTATCCGCACCCCCAGGCCGGCGATATCCGTGCTGAGAACCGTTTCTCCGTTGATCACGGCGGTATTGCCTTTGAGCTGCATCCGTAAGTCATCGCTGACTTTATTACCGCAGTTGAGGGTGTATTTCGCATCCTGTTGGTAATTGGTACCATCGATCCTGTTGATTATCACATTGCCAAATTTCACAGCGCTTCCCTTCACGGAGCAAGGCGGCGGTCCATCGACTAGGATTCGCAGCGTCAGATCCACCTGTTTGATATCACTGCCAGCAACAGCCAAACCGCTGATGCCCCATCCGGCCAGCACCAGCAACCCTGCGCCCGCTACAAACTTGTGACTCATAAGTCCCTCCCGGCATCAGCCTTTGCGGCTCTGCTCTTCATCCACCTGGCAGCTGTTGCCGGTGCATTTGAAGTACAGCGGCATCCGCGCGCCGTAGTCGTTGATGTAAGTCAGCACCGGCACGCTGTCCATCTTCGCATTCAGCGGTGCGGAGGTTTTCGGCTCCATCATCAGCGGTGTGAATCCCGCCGGCGGGTTGCCGCCTTTTTTAGCGCTGGCGTTGCTGATGATCACGTAGTACGGCGTCGGGTTATTGACGGTGAAGTCCTGGCCGTTACGGATGAGCGTCACCTTATGCTGCCACGGACTTTTCATGCTGGTGTTCTCCAGCGCCTTCGGTCGCCAGAACAGTTTGATACGCGTCTGCAGCGCAATCTGCAGTGTGTTCGGTTTATTTGATTTCGGCGGAATTTCGCGCACGTTGAAATAGAACACGCTCTCGCGGTCGGCCGGCAGTTTGTTGATATCCGGCAGCCCCTGCACCTTCACCTGGCCGTTCATCATCGCATCGATGCGCTGCACTGGCGGAAGCACCGCAAGCGGAGAGCTGATTTTGTTGCCCTTTGCATCCTCTATCCAGCTCTGCGCCAGATAAGGCAGTGTGGGATCGTTGTTGCGCAGCGTGACGCTGATGGACTTGTCGCTTTCGTTAAACACCAGCCGTGTCCTGTCGGGCGTCACCGAAGTGTGGCTGGAGAAACTGACCGCTGTCGCCAGCAGCGCCAGTGCCGGGACAACGATTTTTGCAGTGTTAGTCAGATTAAACATGGATCATTCCTTAATCACGTTACTGGTTTACTGAAATTGAAGTCGGAGGTTCCGTTGGCGTCACCCGCTGTGTCTGTTCCTGAATCGCCGGTTTGACCGCCGGCGAAGTGATAGGTGCTACATTGCCTTTATGCTGGCATGGTAGTAACAAGCCGTTAAACAGATCGGCAGGCAGCGGGTCCGGCAGGTTGATATCGCAATGCGCAACACCACTCCAGAACACACTCATGTGTTCGCCAGGTTTCACCCCAGCCAGATAAACATTGCCGTCATCATCGACAAGGCCCACTGTCTGCTCGTTATCATTTTTTACTTCTGCGCCAAACGGAGGATGGCTGCCGTCGCTCAGGCGCAGCACCGCCATCGCTTTTTGTCCGCTAATGACAGCAAATTTACGGTAGCCAATGGCACCTTCAGTTAGCGTGGCTTGCACCACCGACTGGGTTGCTTCAGCGTTTTCAGGCAATCTGTTGAGGTCGATATACGCCTGATTGCGGTAATAGTTATTGACGTCAGAAACGACGGCTTTACCAAACATATTGGTATAAACAGCAGCCCCGTTACCTTCCACCGGAACATCGGCAACGCCATCGGCATCAATCAACAAGCGTGTCCCGCCCATATTCTGGGTACGGTGAAGTGCGCCACCGTGGGCAGTAAGCGTTGCGCCGCCCTGTAACGACAAGCCCGCAGAGGTGTATTGCCCTTCATGGTAGTTCGCACTGAGGTCAACCTGCGCCAGCGAACCATCATGGCTGTAATAGCCGTCAACGCTGGTGTGTTTGTCACTGGTGCCGACGTTCAACTGATAGTGAGTCGCGTCATCGACACGGCTGAAATAACCGACCTGACTGCTGTCCGTCCCACTGCCATAGTTACCGTTATAGCTAACGGTACTGTTGTCGCCCCACGGCATACTGAGCGAAATGTACATGCCTTTGTCGGCCTGGTTGTCATACTCGTAACGGTAGCCAGTCATCGAGATGCTGACATTACGAATACTGCCCATATTGAAATAGTGCGAGAGCATGATGTTGTAGTTTATCTGCTCCTCGCGATCCCAGTAGGTATGGCGGGTATAGTTGAGATAAACCGAAACACCCGCATCGCGGAAGTTCTGGTTATAAGTGGCGGTGTACATCTCTTTGTCGTTGCCCGTGCGTACCATTCCGCTGTCACTGGCATCCAGATACTCGCTCATGGTCATAAAGTTCTCTTCCGAGAAGCGATATCCAGCAAAAGTAACGCGGCTGTTGAGCTGGTCAAAGTCTTTGGAATAACTCACACGGAAGGAGTTACCGTCCAGCGAACCTTTGCCATAAGCGGTGTCTTTATCCAGTTTGGTGTGCGAGTGAGTAACATCAAACGCGACCGCGCCGAATGTAGACAAATCGCGACCGACGCCAAGCGCCGCAGACTGATAGTTTTCATCTCCCAGTGCGCCGCCATATAACGACCAGCCGTTAGCGATCCCCCAGGAAGCTTCAGCACCAGAAAAAAATTCACCCTCGACATGGTGTCCCCACTCTTGCGGACGGCCCATCATGATCTTATAGCGAATCTGACCTGGACGAGTGAGGTATGGCATCGAGGCGGTGCTGATGTCATATTCCTGCACCTGGCCGTTCTGTTCTTCAATGCGAATATGCAACGTACCGGAGACAGAATCACCAAGATCCTGAATACGAAACGGTCCAGCCGGAACCTGCGTTTCGTAAATCACACGCCCCATCTGGCTGACGGTCACTTTTGCTGTGGTGTGTGCCACGCCGGAAATGTCTGGCGCGTAGCCGCGCAGATTGGGAGGCAACATTTGATCGTCAGTACTGACACTACCACCAACATAGTTAAAACCATCAAAAATATCGGATCTGAGGTAATCCTCGCCCAGCGCCAGTTTGGCTTTTAATGATGGTAACGCCCGCCAGGCATAGTAGCGACTCCACTCCCATTTTTTTTGAGTTTCATCGCCGCTGAATTCATCGTCATCATTACTGCGAGTATGTTGATAGTTAGTCTGCCAGTCAGCACGCATACGCCACGGCCCCAGGTTAACCCCGACCGTCCCGTTGCCGCTGATCTCGTTACTATCATCACCGCCATTTTCTTCGTGCCGGGTTTGTGCGTTGATGCTGTAGTCCGCGACGATCCCGGAGATGCCGTCATCCCAACGTGAAGGCGGATCCCAGTCGGGATAAGTATATTCGAGGTAAGCCTGTGGCAGTGAAATGACTAATGCGGACTGGCTTAAATCAGCCTTAATTTCCATGCCTTCCAGTTGACCGGATTTCAGGCATTTAGCATCGTGGCTCCATTGCAGATTTTTCGCCACGTCTTCTTTTAAACCAAACTGCGCTACCAGTTCCGGTGTCAGACAAGCATAGCTTTTGCTCGCGTCATCTTCACCAGCATACCAGTAAATATCGTACTCTTCCGCCAATGGCTGTTTATTTAGTTGAACCTGTAAATTGTATTTTCCGGGCTCAACATATCCCTGGCTGGAAAAACGCTTCAGATCAATTTTTGTGTCGCCTTTTAATTCCAGAAAACGGGAATCAAACTGAATGTCGTCTTCAGCCCAGACACTACTATAACTCCCTGACATTGCCAGCGCAATGCACCACGGAAGAATCCGTAATCGAAAAAGAGAATGGTCAGGCATACACGTTTCTATCCGTTTTTATTCTTGTTCGGTCAAAATCCATTTAAATCCCCCATAGCAGTGTCGCTATGGGGGTATGCCTTACAGGTAAGTAATCTGGAAGGTGGTATTTGCTTCGAAATTACCCAGATCTGGCGCATCAGCTGCGCGACCAGCCAGGCTTTAAAGTTCAGTGTCTGCTTCGCTTTGCCTTTATTAGTAGAAGTGTCTTTCACTATTTTCTGGTCAATACCCATGCCGCTTTTGTAAGAGGTACCCAGAGAGTCACCGATCGCCAGGCTAACATTGTTAAATGCCGCACCGGTATCGGTATTGAAAATGGTGTAATAATTGCCGCTATTTGCAGAAGAAACGGTACCAGTAAAGGTAGTGGTCATTGTTTCCTAAGTATCAAATACGCAATCTTGCAGACGAATCTGGAAACTTTTCGGCGTGGTGGTGCCGTTATTTTTCAGTTTTTCGGCACCGATATCACCCATATCAACTTCCAGTTTGTGATCGTCCGGAACGATAGAACACACTGAGTCTTCAATGGTGCCGTAAAAACGTGCAGTACCGTTGTTACCCGCAGCGATTGTTGCCGTAGAGGTGAACACGCCCATCACCATTGCCGCAGCAATAGCTGTTTTAACAAACTTACTCATTATTTGTCCTTAAACTATAAATAATTAAAAATATAAACATTGCAATACATTGATTCAGTCAATAGCCAATGTTTATACCCAGCCATTGAATACGGCATGCGATCCAAAAAGAACAGGTCGTAGAAAATTGTATTCGTTGGTGTGGGGCCGCATAGTGATGTTTCCACACCCCTGATGCAATTTAATTTTACTAAAGAGTAAATGTAGATTTAATTAATATATTGACAGAAGAAAGATTATCTTAAGGACATCCTTAAAAAATACGGAATAAGTATTTAGAAAAAATAGAAAGTATATCAATAATGAATATCAACAGCTTAAAAAACAAACAATGAACATATAATGCGATTGGCATTTATCCACTTTTGACAATATAATATATAAACACTATAGCCAGAATTTAATCAAGTTTCAATTACATCCTGCCTGATTATTCAACTCTATTATCTGTATTAATAAATGACAATGAGTGTCAAACAGACATTATTCATTTCAACATGTAACTTTGGGCAAAATCAAGATACGTGCAGAAGAATAATTTCCGAATGAATGTAGAAAGTGTTTTATTTATAGATAAGGAGAGTCTTCGATAGTAGTGAGGTTGACAGATATCCGCTGCCTGATGAGCAATTATGCCCAATGAATCTACCTCATTGGGCATAATTTGGAACACATCAGATAGCTTTTGCCATCTTCAGATTACACGGGCTCATCTGCCAGTTGAATGTACCGTTTCCGCTTTCATCAAGCGTTACGCTGGCAATGGCCGAGGTGGTAAACATAGGCGGCGTTTCGCCCGGACATAACTCGGCAACCAGATACCCGACTAACGGTAAGTGAGAGATCACCAGTACCGAAGCAACACCTTCATTGGTCAACGCCTGCAAATAGGCACTGACCAGACCAACATCGCCGCAGGGCGTTAACTCCGGCAGAACTTCTGCACTGGAAGGCAGGTTCAGACAATCCCCTACTTCTTCCAGTGTTTGCTCGGCTCGCAGGAACGGGCTCACCAGAACGCGTTCGATTTCCACTTTTTGACCTTTCAGCCAGTTCGCCATCAGGCGAGATTCGTCACAACCATTAGTGGTCAGAGGACGAACCGAATCACTGGCGGCATCGAGGGCTGCGTCGCCGTGACGCATGATAAAAACTTGCATATTGCACCGCTTTTGTTAACCAGATTCGCCCATTTTCTTTCATCTGAAACCAGAGAAAGAAAACGGTGGCCGGCATTGTGCCTTATCCATTCACCGAATGAAACGCTGTTTTTTACCTCAATGGCGTAAGTATAGTCAATATGCGTTTACATTTTGACCAATACTCCGCCATTCAGCGCGGATTCATATAGCTTTGACCTTCTTATTGCAGGTCAGTTGCAGTTGTTTTCCAAAAACTTTCCCCACGCGCGCCCATCTCGACCAAACGCTCGCAAGGGGTAAAACGGGAACCATACTGCGTGGCCAGTCGTTGCATTATTGCAACCACTTCGCCCGCGCCGAGAGAATCGATATAGCGGAACGGTCCACCGAGAAATGGCGGAAAACCAATGCCAAATACCGCACCAATATCCCCGTCACGCACGCTACGGATAACCTGCTCATCAACACAACGTACTGCTTCATTCAGCATCAACATCACACACCGTTCAGAAACCTGCGGTGCGGAGAGTCGCCCCTGCCCTTGTGCGCCAATGAGCGGGTAAATGGCGGGATCGACCTGTTTTTTGCTTTTACGCCCTTTCTGACCATAAAGATAGAAACCCCGACCATTTTTTCTGCCTTTGCGATCGTCGTTCAAAATTGAAGAAACAACATTTGCAGGCGCGCTAAAACGTTCTCCATAAGCGGCTTCCAGTACAGGAATAATTTTAGTCCCGGTGTCGATTCCTACCTCATCCAAAAGTTGGATTGGACCTACCGGAAAACCAAATTTCACTAGCGCGGCATCAATGTGCTCTACCCGTTCACCTTTGGTCAGCATGCGGATAGCTTCATTAATGTAAGGCGCTAAGATGCGATTGACGTAAAACCCGGCTTTGTCACGCACGACAATGGGCGTTTTGCCCTGTTTTTTCGCCAGTTTTACCGTAGTGGCGATGGTTTGCGCTGATGTACCCGCATGAGGAATAATCTCCACCAGCGGCATTTTTTCCACCGGACTGAAGAAATGCAGGCCGATAACTTGCTCAGGTCGCGTGGCGTGAGCGGCGATATCACCAATCGGTAAAGATGACGTATTCGAAGCAAAGATGGTATGAGCGGCGCAATTTTGCTCAACTTCCGCCACCATCTGTTGTTTCAATTCGAGATTTTCAAACACCGCTTCAATAATCAGATCGCGATGGGCAAAGCCGCGATAGTCCGTCGTTCCGGAGATTAATGCCAGCTGTTTGTCACGTTCGCTGGCTTTGAGATGACGACGGCGAACTTTGCCCTCCAGCTGATCCCAACTGTACTTCAGCGCATGATTTATGCCCTGCGGGTTGATATCTTTAATTCTGACCGGAAGCCCCGCTTTACAAGCAGTGACATAAGCAATACCGCCGCCCATCAAGCCACCACCTAAAATTCCCACGCTGTTTAATGGCGCAGGCGGTGCATCACTACCGGGATCTTTCTTCACGTCCGTACTGGCAAAAAAGATACTACGCAGCGCCTGCGATTGTGGCGTCATCGCCAGTTCGCCAAACGCCCGAGCTTCGGCGTCATAACCGCTGCTGGTGCCCTGCGCTAATCCCGTTTCAACAACCTCCAGGATGCGTTCTGTCGCCGGATAATTGCCTTGAGTTTTGTGTTCTGTTTTCTTGCCGACCATTTTGAACAGCAGCGCACGACCTAACGGCCCCGCCAGAATACGCTCGCGTACAGGTAGAGGGCGGGAAGATGGGCGATCCTTCTTCGCCAGCTCAACAGCGACTTCCAGCAAAATGGAGTGCGGAACAACGTCATCCACCAGCCCCAGCTTTAATGCCTGTTTCGCCCGAAGTTGTTTTCCGGTGAGGATCATCTCTAATGTTGTGCTGACGCCTATCAGACGCGGTAAACGCTGGGTGCCGCCTGAACCGGGTAACAATCCAAGTTGTACTTCAGGCAAACCGAGCACCGTTTTAGGATCGTCAGTACAAACGCGACCGTGGCACGCCAGCGCCAACTCCAGCCCACCACCCAGGCAAGCGCCATGAATAGCCGCGATAACCGGAATGGGCAAAGCATGAATCTCCGCCATCAACTGTTGGCCCTGCCGCGCCAGAGCTTCCGCTTCTTGCACCGTTTTGCAGTTGCCGATCATGTTGATGTCTGCTCCGGCGATAAAATTGTCCGGTTTCGCGGAGATAAACACCACGCCGCGCAACTCTTTGTTTTCACGGAGTTGCTTAATAATGGCGCGCACCTGCGAGGCAAATTCCGCCTTCAGGGTATTCATTTTCTCATCCGGTACGTCGATGGTGATGATAGCAATGTTGTCCAGACGAACATTAAGAGTAAACGCTGATGCCATTTCCATTATTCCGCCTCCAGAACCATTGCCGCGCCAAGCCCACCGGCAGCACAGGCGGTAACTAAACCAAATCCACCGCCGCGACGGCGAAGTTCATGCAATGTCTGGGTAATCATCCACGCGCCGGTCGCCGCGAAGGGATGCCCGTAAGCAATCGAACCGCCAAGCACGTTAAATTTGCTATCGTCCACTTCGCCAGTGGCATGTGCACGCCCCAGTACTTCACAAGCAAAACGTTCACTACCCAGCAACTGAATATTCGCCAGTGTCTGAGCTGCAAAGGCTTCGTGCATATCGATCAATGTCAGATCGCTCATTGTCAAACCGGCACGTTCCAGCGCCAGCGGTGTTGACCAGGCCGGACCGAACAACATGTCCTGCCAGACATCAATCGCAGTAAATGCGTAGCTGCGCAGATACCCCAGCGGCACCAGCCCTAATTCTTTCGCCCGGGATTCAGTCATCAGGATCACCGCTGCCGCGCCATCGGTCAGCGGCGTACTGTTTGCCGCCGTTACCGTTCCGTGTTTGCGATCAAACGCCGGGCGCAGCTTTGCGTAATCGGCAAGCGAGGAATTACCGCGAATATTGTTGTCTTCGACAAGCGGTTGTTTATAAGGAGGGATAAAGGCAGTCATCACCTCTTCTTTGAGTTTTCCGTCTGACCATGCCTGAGCGGCACGCTGATGCGAACGGTGCGCTAATGCATCTTGCTGTTCTCGGGTGATGCCGTAGGTTTTCGCCATTTGCTCTGCGGTGTCACCCATCCGCAAGCCGGTAGAATATTCTGCTACTGCAGGCGGTACGGGCATTAAATCGCGCAAACGCAGGCGAGAGAAGAGTTTCAGGCGCTGGCTCATGGTTCGAGCTTTGTTGACATCAACCAGCACGCGCGCCAGTTTTTTACTGACGCCAATTGGCAATACGGAAGAGGAATCTGCCCCACCGGCAATCCCCGCTCGGATAGTTCCCGCCATCAGGCTTTCTGCGACGTTTGCAACCGCCTGGAAACTGGTAGCGCAAGCGCGGCTGACGCTGTAAGCATCGGTATGCACATTCATTCCGGTACCGAGAACAATTTCACGCGCAATGTTGGGGGCTTCAGGCATTTGTACGACCTGACCAAAGACCAGCTGTTCAATCACTTCAGCGGGGATCTCGCTGCGTGCCAGCAGTTCGCCTACCACCATCTTCCCTAAATCAACCGCGGGAATGCCATGAAAAGCCGTCGCCTGGCGGGCAAAAGGCGTACGTAAACCGCTAACAATGGCGATACGATCGCCCTGGCGGGTAACCAGCGGTAAAACCTGACCCATAACACTCCCCTGTAAAAAAATAAATAAAGTGGTCTGACCTGATTATAGTCTTAACCATTTTTTTACATTTAGCCAAGCGGAGAAAAAGGAAAGTGGGAGCTATGACACAGTGAAGACAGGAGAAAGAAAAGAAAACGCCCCTGCCAGCAACTGACAGGGGCGAACGTACCCGAGAGGAATTAACGCAGACCCAGCTGGAAGATCAGCATTTCAGCTTCGCAGGCAAAAGTGAAATCGATATCCAGGCGCACACCGTCAGACTCTTCAGTGAAAGTCGGGGAGATTTTGCACGGTTCGGATTCCACGCTACGGGCTTTTTCAGTCAACGCCGCCAGCGTTTGTTCTGCTTCTGCGCGGTTTGCAAACACGCGGCTGTAAGACGCGGTGCAGTCGGAGTTGTCCATAATGGTGCCAACATCCATACAGCAGCAAACCGGGGTTTCATCAGCACTACATTTACTCATCGTTGATTTCCTCTGTATGTGCACCCAAGGTGCCAGATAAACGTTGTGGATATTTTACGCTTCCGGAAAGTGCTGCTCCAGTTGTTAATTCTGCAAAATCGGATAAGTGACCGAAATCACACTTAAAAATGATCTAAAACAAAATTCACCCGAATCCGCGAGTGCGCAACCTCCAAATTTTGCCAGCTGGATCGCGTTTCTTAGATCATATTTGAAAAAAGATGGAAACATACTTGCAACATTCCAGCTGGTCCGACCTATACTCTCGCCACTGGTCTGATTTCTAAGATGTACCTCAGACCCTACACTTCGCGCTCCTGTTACAGCACGTAACATAGTTTGTATAAAAATAAATCATTGAGGTTATGGTCATGAGCCAGAAAACCCTGTTTACAAAGTCTGCTCTCGCAGTCGCAGTGGCACTTATCTCCACCCAGGCCTGGTCGGCAGGCTTTCAGTTAAACGAATTTTCTTCCTCTGGCCTGGGCCGGGCTTATTCAGGGGAAGGCGCAATTGCCGATGATGCAGGTAACGTTAGCCGTAACCCCGCATTGATTACCATGTTTGACCGCCCGACATTTTCTGCGGGTGCGGTTTATATTGACCCGGATGTGAATATCAGCGGAACGTCTCCGTCTGGTCGTAGCCTGAAAGCCGATAACATCGCGCCTACGGCATGGGTTCCGAACATGCACTTTGTTGCACCGATTAACGACCAATTTGGTTGGGGCGCTTCTATTACCTCTAACTATGGTCTGGCAACAGAGTTTAATGATACTTATGCAGGCGGCTCTGTCGGGGGTACAACTGACCTTGAAACCATGAACCTGAACTTAAGCGGTGCGTATCGCTTAAATAATGCATGGAGCTTTGGTCTTGGTTTCAACGCCGTCTACGCTCGCGCGAAAATTGAACGTTTCGCAGGCGATCTGGGGCAGTTGGTTGCTGGTCAGATTATGCAATCTCCTGCCGGGCAAACTCCTCAAGGGCAAGCATTGGCAGCTACCGCCAACGGTATCGACAGTAATACCAAAATCGCTCATCTGAACGGTAACCAGTGGGGCTTTGGCTGGAACGCCGGAATCCTGTATGAACTGGATAAAAATAACCGCTATGCACTGACCTACCGTTCTGAAGTGAAAATTGACTTCAAAGGTAACTACAGCAGCGATCTTAATCGTGCGTTTAATAACTACGGTTTGCCAATTCCTACCGCGACAGGTGGCGCAACGCAATCGGGTTATCTGACGCTGAACCTGCCTGAAATGTGGGAAGTGTCAGGTTATAACCGTGTTGATCCACAGTGGGCGATTCACTATAGCCTGGCTTACACCAGCTGGAGTCAGTTCCAGCAGCTGAAAGCGACCTCAACCAGTGGCAACACGCTGTTCCAGAAACATGAAGGCTTTAAAGATGCTTACCGCATCGCGTTGGGTACCACTTATTACTACGATGATAACTGGACCTTCCGTACCGGTATCGCCTTTGATGACAGCCCAGTTCCGGCTCAGAATCGTTCTATCTCCATTCCGGACCAGGACCGTTTCTGGCTGAGTGCAGGTACGACTTACGCATTTAATAAAGATGCTTCAGTCGACGTTGGTGTTTCTTATATGCACGGTCAGAGCGTGAAAATTAACGAAGGCCCATACCAGTTCGAGTCTGAAGGTAAAGCCTGGCTGTTCGGTACTAACTTTAACTACGCGTTCTGATAACGCGTTCGCCTGGATAAAGTCACCTGCATAGCAGGTGACTTTAACTCCCCCACTTCACCGAAAGTAGTGTCCTCATTGCTTACCTCCTGAGTTTTGCAAACAGCCTGTTGGCAGCTTGCCCTTTCAAATCAATAAGCGGTATCCACAGACAAACCTGAAGGGAAAGGCATATTTTCAGGCGTTCTGCTCGTCCTTCTCAAAGAGTTTACTTTTCTGCATTTCCAGGATACTCCCGTTACTTTATTCGTACCCCTTATAATGGGGTGTTAGCCAGCCAGACCCGGCATGATTACTGCCCCCAGTCGTCCATGATCCGGGGGGTGATGTCACCGGGTCTGGTGGGGCGCTGGTAACCGCTAATAGGGGTCAGGTCAGGCACTTTTGCCGGGACCGTCTGTAACGTGGATGCCGGTACCTGCTC